>CAZHDQ010000104.1:0-8172 GCA_964531595.1 uncultured Anaeromyxobacteraceae bacterium | reverse complement strand
TATGCGATGGCTTGGACAACGACTGTAACGGCGTGGTGGACGACTTGGTCGGGCCACTGTGCGCGAAACAGGCCGGTGTCTGCGGCGGTTCGCGTCAGGTGTGTGGCGGCGCGTCCGGCTGGCTGTCTTGCACGGCGGCGACGTACTTGGCCTACAGTGCGAAATACGAACAGATCGAGTCGTCTTGCGACGGGCTGGACAACGACTGTGACAGCATCGTGGACACCGACGCGCCGGCGCCTTTGTGCACCAACCAGACGGGCGTTTGCGGTGGGTCGACTAAGGCGTGTGGCGGTGCGGCCGGTTGGCAGGAATGTAATGCATCCCGATACGGTCCCGGCTACCAGGCGCCCGAATCTACATGCGACGGAAAGGACAATGACTGTGACGGCAGCATTGATGAAATGACCGGCACCCTGTGCCCCAACCAGTCCGGGGTGTGCGTCGGATCGCGGCAGGTGTGCCGCGGGACGCTTGGCTGGCAGGCATGCGGGTCTGCGCTGTACGCCGGCTACTCCCCCTATTACGAGTCGTCCGAGGTTTCCTGCGATGGCCGGGACAACGACTGCAACGGGACTACCGACGCGGACGCCCCAGCACCTTTGTGCTCCAATCAGACGGGCGTTTGCAGCGGGTCGACCAAGGCCTGTGGCGGCGCGGCCGGCTGGCAGGTTTGCGATGCGTCCCGGTACGGTTCAGGTTTCCAGACCCCAGAAGCGACGTGCGACTACCTGGACAACGACTGCAATGGCAGCACCGACGAAGCGTTCCGGGTCGGTGGTAGGTACGTCGACAACAGCGCCTGCGGCAACTGTTTCACTAACTGCACCACGATCTGGACGCCGGCCGTCCACCACGCAAATGGTGTCTGCAACGCGGTACCGGCAACCCCGACCTGTGCGTTCGAGTGCCTGACCGGGTATGTCGATGCCGACCTGAACCCGGACAACGGGTGCGAGCTGTTCCTGGACCCGCTGGCGATTTACGTCGCTACGCCGGGCAACGGGGGCAACGATTTCGTTGGCTGCGGTGGCTGGCAGACACCGTGTACGACGATCTCCTACGGCATCGGCCGAGCGGTCAATGCCTCCAAGACCAAGGTCCTGGTTTCCGGCGGCCTTTACCGCGAGAGTGTCATTCTGGTGCAGGGTATTTCGGTCCTCGGCGGACACAATCCGATCACCTGGAGCCACGATCCACTGGTCAACGTGACGGCGATTCGGGGCCAGGAATCCACGCCGGCGGCGAGGGGTGCGGTCAACGCGATCGGGATCTCCGGGGCTGCTGGGAGCACCGTGTTCGACGGGTTCAACGTCATAGGCAGGAACAACCTAGCGGCCGGGGCCAGCAGTTACGGCCTCTTCATCCGCAACTGCAACAACGCGTTGGTCGTGTCCAACAACTTCGCCGAGGCCGGTGTCGGCGGCACTGGGGCCAAGGGTATTGACGGCCCCAACGGTACTATCGGTGGAGACGGCAGCGCCGGCGCGATTGCGTTCGGCCGATCCACGAAGACCTGCTCGGCGATCACGCCCAGCCTGCCGCGTGCGGGTGCAGGGGGAGCCGGACTGACGTGTGGCGGGGTCTCCGTCAACGGTGGCACAGGCGGCGGCAACACCTGCCCGCCGGTCTACAACGCGGCGCCCGTTGCCTACGAGAACGGTAGTGGCGGGTCGGGACCGCTGGCCGGCGCGGGTGGCGCAGGTGGCTACGACCGAGAGGCTTGGTACTGCAGCACGTTCCCGCCGAATGGCGAATGTCACCAGGCGACCGGTGGCACCGAATTCGGAAAGGTGGGGGCGCAGGGTGGTTCCGGTGGAAACGGGAACACGCCGGGCGACAACGGTTGCACTTCGGCCGGGACGGTGGTCGGCGGCTTGTGGGTGGGGAGTGTCGGGTCCTCGGGAGCTGGCGGGAAGGCCGGCAGCGGCGGTGGCGGCGGTGGCGCCGGTGGTGGTGCCCAGAACGCCTCCAGTTGCTCCGCTCGAACCCAGATCGGCGGGACCGGCGGTGGCGGCGGTTCGGGCGGGTGCGGCGGCTCGGGTGGCCTTGGCGGTGGCTCGGGTGGCGGCTCGTTCGGGATCTTCCTGATCTGGGACAGCGTTCCAACTTTGGTCCCGATACTTTTGGAAAACACGGTCAGCGGCAGCCTTGGCGGCAACGGTGGTTCTGGCGGTAACGGCGGTTCCGGCGGTCCGGGCGGTAGCGGTGGTGCCGGCGGCGCAGATGACTACACCAACGCCAAGTGTGCGGCCCAGGGTGGCGCCGGCGGCGACGGCGGCAATGGTGGTCACGGCGAAGGCGGCGGCGGCGGTTGCGGCGGACCTTCCTACGCGATCTATGCGTCCGGGAAAGGCTCTGTGAATCTTGGTGCCTACGTCTCCGGCAACACACTGGTCATCGGTCTGCCCGGCGTGGGCGGCTCTGGCGGTCCGTCGATTGGGAACCCAGGCGACATGGGAGCTGACGGCGGGGCGTGGACCACGAACTTCTGACCGCGGTGTGTCGACCCTACGCCCCTACGACACGAACAGTTTGTTGGTTTCGAAACTGGGGATGCAGGTCAGATTCACCCCCAGGCGGCGAAGCGCCTTCTCGTCGCCGGGGCTGGGGATGTGGGTCAGGTGGACCTCGCAGCCCCGCAGGTGCGGTAACTGCTCCATGACCATCCGGGCGGTCGGGTTCGTCGCCGCGCTGATCGACAGCGCGATCAATGTCTCGTCCAGGTCGAGGCTCGGCGAATCGCCGCCGTAGACTTGGCGCTTGAGCGTGCCGATCGAGTCCATGACGATCGCGCTCAATAGATCCAGCCGATCCGGCAGACCCGCCAATTCTTTCCCTGCGTTCAGGATCAGCGAAGACGCCGCGTGCATGACCGGCGAGTTGCGCCCGGTGACCAGGGTACCGTCAGGCAGTTGCAGGGCCGCACCGACCCAGACGCCCCGGTGGCCCTTGGCGCCTTCTTCCTGCGCTGCCTCGGCCGTCTCGCGGGCCGTCCGCACCACGGCGCGGTCCTCGGGGTCGATGTCGTAGTCCTGCATCAGGATCTCGAGCCGGCGGACCGATTCCTCGCCGGCGTTTCCGTTGGCGTAGTCGCATGCGTAACGGTAGAAGCGCCGCCGGATCTCCTCGCGCGCCGCCGCCTTCGCCGCCTCGTCATCGACGATGGCGAAGCCCGCCCGATTGACGCCCATGTCGGTCGGCGACTGGTACATCGACTTGGCGCCGCTGATCTTTTCAAGGATGCGCCGCAGCAGGGGGAACGCATCGACGTCACGGTTGTAATTGACCGCGGTCTTGCCGTACGCCTCCAGGTGGAACGGGTCGATAACGTTTACGTCACGCAGATCAGCCGTCGCCGCCTCGTACGCGGCGTTGATCGGGTGGCGCAGGGGCAGGTTCCAGATCGGGAAGGTCTCGAACTTCGCGTAGCCTGCGCGGCTGTTTTGCCGGTACTCGTGATACATCTGCGACAGGCAAGTCCCCAGCTTCCCGCTGTTCGGCCCTGGCGCCGTGACGACCACCAGCGGGCGCTCGGTCTGGATGTAAGGGTTGGCGCCGTAACCCGCGTCGCTGACGGTGCGGTCGACGTTGACTGCGTAGTCCGAGATGGGTCGGTGTGTGCAGACCGTCACTCCGCGTCGCTCTAAGCGCTCCTTGAATGCGATGGAACTTGGCTGGTCCTGGAAGCGCGTGATCACGACCGCACGCACCAGCAGATCCCAGTCCCGCAGATCGTCGATTAGTTTGAACGTGTCCGAGTCGTACGTGATCCCGAAATCCGCTCGGATCTTACGCCGTTCGATGTCGCCGGCGTGGATGCAGATGATGATTTCGGTCTGGTCCTTCATCTTTTGCAGCAGGCGCATTTTGACGTTGGGGTCAAACCCTGGAAGGACGCGGGCTGCGTGGTAATCGAAGAGCAGTTTGCCCCCGAACTCCAGGTAAAGTTTATCGAACTGCGCGACCCTCTGTAGGATTGCGTCGGTCTGTTCGGCCAGATACTTCTCGTTGTCGAACGCCCTGGGGCCGTGGACGACGGTTCTGTACATTGAATCCTCCCGGTCAGTCGGGATAGTCTTTAGCCCCGGTCGCACCACTTGGCAAGGCAAGGGCCTGTGCAGAAGCAACTGCTCCATAACGAGAGCGGTGAGGCGCTCGCCTGGCAAGGCACGAGGAGGGCGCAGACTGGCTCGTCTGTAACCGACAAGCAACGCAGCCAGGCGAGATGGATCGCCGCTCGCAGTGGAGCGGTTGTTTGGTAACAGGCCCTAAGGGCGAAAACGCTCTGGATGGCTGGAGGCCCGGGGCCGCTGTCGTCGAGGCGGCCGTGGGTGTACACTGCAGCCTGGGCGAATGAAGCGAGGGTGTCGCGTGAATGCCGGACCGGACGACCTGTTTCCCCTTCTTACCGACGCCGGTCGCACCGGGCTCCAGCACGTGCGTGCGGCCGTGGATGTGGTCTTGCCCCTGAAACCACGCCATCGCGCCGACCTGGCGTTCGCGGTCCGGGACCTGTCGCGGCTGCTGACCGAGGATCGGGCCTTGCGCCGGCCCGACTACATGGCGGACCCGCGGTTCTTTACGGCTTACCTACACTACTTCCTACCGTGGAATCTGCTCCGGATGTCACGCCTGTTCCGCGGCATCGGAATGGACCTTCCCGATGGGGCGCACCTGGTCGATCTGGGATCCGGGCCGTTGACTGTACCTATCGCGATGTGGATTGGGCTACCCGAACTACGCGGCCGTGCGCTGACTTTCACATGTGTGGACCTGGCACCGCGTTCGATGCGGACGGGTCTTGCGCTGTTCAATCAGATTGCAGGCGCGTCCGCCCCCTGGCGGTTCCGGCTGGTCAAGGGCAGTCTGGACGCGGGCGAGGCTGATGGCGCCGACTGGGTGATAGCGGCCAACGCGTTCAATGAACTGGATCACTCGGCGCGTTCCGCGGCCCGCCTGGAGCGCAGCGCCCATCTGCTGGCGCGGGGGGTTCGCCGCGGCGGACGCCTTCTGCTGATCGAGCCGGGGACCCGCTGGGGTGGGCACGCTGTCTCGATGTTGCGAGGGATGCTGCTGGAACTAGGGATGGTGCCGTTGGCGCCGTGCCCGCACGCAGGCGAGTGCCCGATGCCCGGGACAGCCCGCAGCGCGTGGTGTCATTTCAATTTCGACGTCCGGGGGGCGCCGCGCTGGCTGGTCGACCTGACGGCCCGCGTGGGTATGCCCAAGGAGGACGTCTCTCTGTCGTTTTTGCTGGCGGCCAGGGGCGAGGGCACGGTGTCCGGCGGCGTCAGGGCCATATCCCAGCCGTTTTCGGTGCCAGGTGGCACCGGCGTGTATGGGTGCTCGGACCGTGGCCTGACGCTGCTGGTGGCCTCTCGGACCGCCTCCGTGCCTCGCTCGGGGCGGCTGCTTCCCGCCAGATGGCCCGAGGAAGAGGGGCGCGACGCGAAGTCAGGCGCGGTGATCCTGCCTCTGGACTAGTGTCCTAGGGACATTCCTGCTTGCGAGCGAGACCTATCAGAAGGTCTTACGCCCGACAACCACCTAGGGACGGTTCGCTATGTCCTCCAAGAAGTACGGTCTTGCCGAAGGCCGTTGCAGCGGGCCCGGTACCACCGTCCGTTTAGAACAGGCCGGTAACCTGCGGGCCTAGCGAGGCGCGTAGCGACCCGTCGGCGAGCCGGGCGGCCAGGTCCGGATCACTGCAGGCGGCCAGGGCGTCCAGGGCCAGCAACAAGGAGCCCAGCACCGGGTGGTGTGCCAGTTTGAGAGGCGTCGTGTTGCGATACATGGTCTGCATCTCCAGGACGATCGCCCGTTCGAAGGTCGGGTCCTCGGCGTGCATCAGCACGCTGCCTCCCAGCACCAGTGGCACCGGGTCATCTGGCAAAAAGCCCAGCCTGAATGCGGCGATTCGTGCCGCCCTGCCCAGTTCGCGTCCCATGTCCGCAAGGATGGTGCGGCAGACCAGATCGCCTTCCGCCGCGGACTGGAACACGAGTGGTGCCAGGAGGCCGACCTGGGGCGGGCCATCAGTTTGGTAAGCCGGTGGAACACGATCGGGGATCGTGAAGTCGACGATGTCCTCGATCGAGGAAAGTTCGAGCAGAGCAACCACCTTATCCGAAAACGTGGTGCGCCATCCCCGTCCATCGCGGGCAAGGCCGGCTGCGCGCAGGGCCGCTAATGCGATGTGGCCGGCGCCGCCACTGTCGCCCACCTCGGCAGCGAGGCCACCAACCTGGAGGCGGCGACCGTCAGACGCGACCCCGACGCAGTTTCCGCCAGACCCTGACGAGACCGCGATGCCGATCCCGTCGTCCGTGCCCGCCCGGAGCACCAGGAACGCGTCGTTTCGGATCGAGCACGGTGCCCCGGCGGTCACCGGGATGTTTCGGGCTACCAACTCGACGAGTTGATCGACCAGGGGGGCGAGTATCTCGACGTCCTTTTCGCGATCCAGGCCGTTGAGCCCGATGCCGAATGCCCCGATTTCGAGGCCAGCGGCATGTGCGACGGCGACGACGGGTCCCACGGCTTCGGCAAGGGCTTCCTTGGCTCGGTTGATGCCCAGCGTCTGGTAGTTTGACGACCCGACCCGGTGCCAGGCGACCAGACGTCCATCCAAGGTGCAGCACACCGCGGCCGTCTTGGTGTTGCCTGAATCGATCCCGAGGACGGCGCTGGGTCTCATGAAGGCCTCGTACTTGTGTCGTCCGGTGCCGCCGGCGCCAGGATACCCCCAGAAGCGATGCGGTAGCGTGTGCCTCCAAGGCGGGTGTCGCGAATGGCCGCAGCCAGGATGAGGGAAGCGAGGGTTCTAAGGTCGCGCCATGGGGAAAGGACCCAAGCCTGGACTGCGGGGCCGGTCCCAAGGACCGTCCGGGTCCAGGTGAAACTAATCACGCCGCGAGCAAGTGCGGCGACGGCGAAGGCAGTCCAGGAGATGGTGGCGGCCGCGCCCGCTGGGGCCAATGCGGCGGCGGCCAAGGTGCCCGGCATCGCAGCAAGGCATATAGCGGTCAATACGATACGACCCCGAGATCGGTGGGCCAACCACTGGAGGTGTCGCCGACGCAGGCGGCGAACCGATCCCGGCTCGACCCCGATTGCGACGGGCAGCAGGCAAGCGCTCTGGCGTGTGGACACGGTCGAAAGGAGAGCTGCGGGCGACGGGAAGTTGCCTGCGAGGGGGCGGGTTACGGCCCGGTCCCAGGCATCGCGCGGTGCGGCGACCAGAAGGGGCCACAGGCCTTCCGGTCCATGGACGGCAAACAAAAGTGGCGTGTGGTCACACAGGCCGCGAGCAGCGAGTGCCTCGCCGGGCTCCATGCCCGAGGATGGTGCAGGACAGGTGCCGACTAGGTCGAGTGCGTCAGATTCGCCAAGGGCGGCGAGGACAGCGCCGGGGTCTCGTGAGGACGGCCGCGCCGCCTCGTCGACGACGGCAATCGCGCCGTTACCCGTGTCGGCGAGGGCCTGGATGACCATTGCTGTGGCCGCGACCTGTCGAGATTCGACGACTGTCGGCCGAATCCGGAGATCGGCACGAGGCAGTCTTTGTTGGGCCTCGACGATCCGTTCGGGAGTCTGGGTGTCCTCTGGGTGGATACACCAATGGACGGCTATTGGCCCCTCGCTGGCCGCGACCGCCAGGGATCTGATCAGCGGTGGGGTTGGGCCCGCCGGGTTCACAAGTGCCACCAGCAGGTCGCCGGTGCGGTGCCGACCTGGGGCCACCAAGGCTCGCCGCCCTCGGGCGAGATCCCGGGTAGCCACGATCGCGAACACCAACAAGACGATCGCCGCGCCGGCGGCCATAATCCCCGCAATCATGGAATGGATTTTGGCAGGACGCGGCGGTCCGGTCAATGGACGCAAGCACCCCCAATTCACCTATTAGGTAGTCACCACGGACGACGGATAGGCTAGCATTCCAAATGCAGGAATCCACCGTCCGGGCCGGGATTCACCCTAGCGGACTATGGGCTTTCCCGTAGTCAGGGCTCCCTGCTCGTGCTCGAGGTGGCCTGGCCATGCCTTCGCGTTTATCTGCTTGCTTCCTCGCGCTAATCCACGCCTCTCTCGGCCCGGTGTGTGGCATGTAGTTGATTTCAGGGCACCGTGAACCACCGTCACAATTTTCTACATCTTGAACCCGGGTTA
>CAZHDQ010000103.1:0-8181 GCA_964531595.1 uncultured Anaeromyxobacteraceae bacterium | reverse complement strand
ATACGTCGCAAAGACCGTCCCGAGAGGAGTACGCTCGACCCAGGTGGATTGTGGGGCATCTGCGGGTTTGACAAGGGCATGGATTCTGCTATGTTTGCGCGCGATGCGCCCGGCCAATCCGGGCGAATCCGGAGGCGTCTGATGAACCCGCGCAAGGACATCCAACGCATGGACGAACTGCCGCTCGAGGGGCGGCGGGTGTTGATGCGTGTTGATCTGGATTGCCCGCTGGGCCCAGACCGCCGGATCCTCGATGATTCGAAGTTGTACGCAGTAGTTCCATCGATTCGACGGGCGACCGACGCCGGCGCGAAACTGGTGCTGGCCGGGCACTTGGGCCAGCCGAACGGGCGCCGGGTGCCCGAGTTCTCAATGTCAGTGATTGGCGAACGGCTTGCCGCGATGCTGGGTCAGGACGTGTATCTGCCCGAGGACGCGGTCGGCGACGGGCCCCGTAAAGTCGTGATGGAACGGGTTGAGGGCGAGGTCGTCCTGCTTGAAAACCTGGGTTTTTATGCCGAAGAAGAGGCCGGCGACGAAGTTTTCGCGCAGCGGCTAGCGATGCTCGCGGACGTTTATGTAAACGAGGCGTTCGGGCTGAGCCACCGGCTCCTGGCCTCTGTCGCCGCGCTTCCTCGGTATCTGCCGCTTCACGGGATTGGGCCGGTGTTCCAGAAGGAATTGGCCTTCCTGGGTCGCGCGCGTTCCGGATCGGAAGGGCCGATGGTCGTGCTGGCCGGCGGGGATAAGGTCGACGATTCGCTGCGGGTACTCCAGGGGCAACTCGGTCGGGTCAAGACGATCGCTTTGGGTGGCCCGATGGTAGCGTCGTGGCTTGCGGCGAAGGGGATGCGTGTCGGCCTTTCCGCTGTTGAAGATGATCGGATCGAGGTGCTGAGCAGCCTGATTGGCCGCGCTCGGCTTCGTGGGGTCGATGTCGAATTCCCCAGCGACGTCGTCGTGGTCCGAGGTGCTGACATCGACGGACCTGGCGAGGTTGTAGCGGTCGACTCGGTGCCGGACGATGCGCGGATCGTTGATGTAGGACCCGCAACGATCGAGGCGTTCCGGGCAACGTTTGCGGGTGCGCGAGTGGTGCTGTGGATTGGGCCGTTGGGGCGCTGGGGTGAATCCCCTTGTTTGGCGGCGACCGAGGCGGTTGCGAAGGCACTGTCAAGATGCAGTGCGACCGCAGTCATTGCCGGTTCCGCGACCGCAGCAGCGATCGGTAAGCTCATGCTAACGCCATTTTTGGCACATGTGTCGTCGGGCGGCGATGCGTCACTGCGCTTCCTGGAAGGTGATGCGCTTCCGGGTGTCAAGGTACTGATGGAGGAGGGGTAAAGTGGTGAATCGCAAGCCGTTGATTGCTGGTAACTGGAAGATGAATACGGATGCGGCATCTGCGGTCTCGCTTGCCCGCGATGTATTGCAGCGGACCGCCCGCTTACGCTCGGTTGATCTTGCTGTGTTCCCCCCGGCCCCTCTGATTCCGGCCGTGCTTCGCGTGCTGGACGGCAGCGTGGTTGGCGTGGGTGGGCAGGACCTGAGCGCAGAGTCTGAAGGTGCATTCACGGGCGAGGTCTCGGCGACGATGCTGACAAGCCTGGGGTGTCGATACGTGCTGGTCGGCCACTCCGAACGGCGCGAGTATCACATTGAATCGGACGAGTTGGTGCGGCGCAAGGTCGGTCGTGCCCTTGACGCGGGCTTGGTTCCTATCGTTTGCGTGGGCGAAAAATTGGCAGAGCGGGATGCGGGCGAGACGTTTTCGCGGATCGAGCGTCAGGTGACTGTTGGCCTTGACGGGCTGACGCCGGAACAGATGGCGCGTGTCGTTGTTGCGTACGAACCTGTGTGGGCTATCGGGACAGGCCGCACGGCCACCCCGGCCCAAGCTGAGGAAGTTCACGAATTTATACGCAACCTCTTGTCGAGTCGATTCGGGGGCGAGGTCGCGGCTGCGACCCGCATTCTGTATGGTGGCAGCGTGAAGGCCGGGAATGCTCTGGAACTGATGTCCCAGAAGGACGTCGATGGAGCGTTGGTCGGTGGTGCCAGTCTTTCCGGTGAGGGCTTTGCCGCCATCGCCGAGAGCGCGGGGTGAACCATGGGTCTGTTGTTCGGGTTCCTGGTGGCCTTCCATGTGGTCGTTTCGGCATTGCTGGTCGTGATGATCCTGCTGCAACCTGGGAAAAGCGGCGGCATGGGTGCTGTGTTCGGCGGCGGTTCATCGACTTCGGTGTTCGGTGGACGCGGCGCAACGTCCATTCTTAGCAAGGGAACGGGGATTCTGGCTGCGCTCTTCTTCGTCCTTTCCATCGCGATTGCGATGACCGGGTCGGAGCGGAGTGTAACCAGCGATGCGCCCGTTCAGGTTCCGACATCAACAAGTGGTGCGCCCGCCGACGATTCGCAGTAGACTGTTTCACGTGAAACAACCGTCATCGACCTCCCCGAGCCTGATTGCCGTTGCCAACCAGAAAGGTGGTGTCGGCAAGACCACCACTGCGGTCAATCTGGCGGCATCCCTAGCGGTCCTCGACGTGTCGACGCTGCTGATCGACCTGGACCCGCAGGCGAACGCGAGCTTGGCATTCGGGATCGACTACCGCGCTGCTGGTCCCCATGTCTACGATGCGATGATCGGGCGTCACTCGCTAGATGAAGTCGCACGGCCTACCGAACTCGCCAACCTACGAGTCGTCCCCTCGCATCCGGACGTAGTGGCCGCCGAGGTTGAACTGGTCGACCTGCCAGACCGGGCGACACTTCTGGGCCGCGCCATCTCGGGCCTAGCAGACCCCCCTAGCGTGATCTTGGTGGACTGCCCGCCGGCGCTTGGGTTCCTTACATTGAACGCCCTGACTGCGTGCCGGTACGTGTTGGTGCCGTTGCAGTGCGAATTTTATGCCCTGGACGGTCTGGCTCGCCTAATGAACACCGTTGATCTAACTCGCAAGAGCTACAATCCTGACCTGTCGATCCTGGGCATGGTCCTGACAATGTTCGACAAACGGAACCGGTTGTCGCACCAAGTCGCAGACGAAGTTGCCCGCCACTTTCCGGAGCAGTTGATGCGGACGAGGATCCCGCGCAATGTGCGATTGGCGGAGAGCCCGTCCCATGGAAAACCTGCTCTGCTGTTCGACGTACTGTCGTCCGGCGCGCAGGCCCATTTGGAATTGGCTCAGGAAGTCCAGGACCGGTTGAAGCTCATCCAGGGGTAACCATGAAACAGAATCGACCAGCACTCGGCAAGGGGTTATCCGCACTGTTCCCTGCAGCTGCCACAACCGACGGGGCCGGTGTTCTGGAACTGCCGCTGGACCGGATTTCGGGCATGGACGACCAGCCGCGGCATGCTTTCGACCCGTCTGCCCTGGAGGAATTGGCCGCGTCCATCCGTGAGTCCGGCGTGCTGCAACCATTGCTGGTGTCCCGCGAAGGGGAACGGTACCGGTTGATCGCGGGTGAGCGGCGCCTTAGAGCTGCCCGATTAGCGGGTCTTGCCTCTGTGCCCGTTATCGTCCGGCAGACAACGCCGGAAGATGCCTTCCTGCTGGCGCTCGTCGAAAACGTCCAGCGCGAGGACCTGAACGCAGTAGAAGCGGCGCGTGCGTACCAGCGGCTTACCGAGGACTACGGAATGACGCAGGAGGCGGTCGCACGCCGGGTCGGGAAGCAGAGGTCGACCGTGACCAACAGCTTGAGGCTTCTGCGGCTGGCGACGCCGGTTCTGGAGGCCATCGTCGTCGGGGAACTGGCGGAGGGGACCGCTCGCGCTTTGCTACCGTTGGATTCATCGGCTCAGGAGGAGATGCTGGCTACCATTTTGGATAGGAACCTATCGGCCCGGGAAGTCGAAGCCATGGTCCGGTCGCGCCGGCCGACGCGCCCTCGGTCGAAATCTACTCCGTCTGCGATGGCGGACTACTTCGAGACGTTGCGTGCGCAACTGGCCGAACATACAGGGCTTCCGACGACCGTAACATTTCGAGGGAACCGGGGCCGACTGTCGTTCGCGTTTCGGAGCCTTGCGGAATTGCGGACACTGGTCGACGCCTTCGGCCCAGTCCCTGCGCCACCACGCCAAGACTCTGTCCAAAAATTAAGGCCCCGGCGAAAGGCGACGCAGAGCATGTGATGCCTGACGAAGCCAGAGGGTGCTAGCCGTTGCTGCGACAAAATGGCTGGGCAAAGCCCAGGCTACAGGCTGGCGAGCAACCCGACCCAGGTGGCAAGCAGTGCCAAGGACACCGCGGCCCACGTAACAAGGACGCGGCCCCTGACACCGCCCTCGGGCCGAACACCGCGCCAAAGGCCGACTATAGTTGTGGCTAGCCACGCAATGAACATGAGGACCGCCAGGGCTGAACGTCCTGCGGGTGGTGTTGCGTCACGTTCCAGCAGAGCGCGGTGGGCGGCGACGTCCAGCGCCGTGTCGCCGCGCAGTGCTTTGTCCTGCAGAGCCATCAACGCGGCGATTCGATCGTTCGCCGCCGCCAGCAGGTCCGCATCAGGGACCACCAACCATCGGGACCCAAGGATCGAGCCACGCACGTGGCGGAGAGATGTCAGGGCGTCGGCGATGTTTCCATCCGCTTCGCGGCGTGCCGCCCAGGCCATCAGCAATTCGCGGGCTTCGCGGTGCGCGCCCAGGCCGGGCAGGTACCAGCGTGCGGCCCGCCCCAGTGCGGCAACGCCCTCGTCGGTCTTCCCTGCGGCCAGTGCAGCTTGGCCCCGGGACAGTTCCCTTGCGCCCGACACTGCGACCCGCGTAGCGGCGGCGGCGAAAAACGCCAGTCCGACCACGAGGACCAGTCCAGCCACGCGTCCTGTGGTCAAGTAAAGTCCCTCCGTTCGAACACCAGGGCCGCTAGGGCGAAGAAGATCGCCGACCAGGCCAGGCAGTAGCCACCAGCGGCAAGGACATATGACCAGGTGACCGGGATACCGAGGATCAGCTCCTTTCCTACGTTGAAGACCGACAGGTCGGGTGTCACGTAGACCGTCAGTTCGGCAAGCATGCGCGCGGCAGGGCTCTGGGCCAGCGCCCCCTTCTGGAGTGTCAGCAGATCCTGGAGCACCGGTACCATCGAGCCGACCAAAAATGCCCCAAATGTGAAAACGCCGGACAGAACAGGGCTGGCGAAGGCCGAAAAGAACAAGGCAACTGACGTCATCAGTGCTGCCTGTAACCAGGTCAATGCCAGCGCCTGAACCAGGTCCGGCGGGAGCGGAACATCGCGGGCCCACAGCGAAAGGCACCAAGCGATGCCCATGACGGCCAAGCTGAGCAAGAGGATCGCCAAAAGGCCGACGAATTTGCCCGCCAGCACCTCGACCCGGCGAATGGGCTTGGTGAGCACCAGATAGAACGTCTTGCGGTCGATCTCCTTATAGACCAGGATTACGCCCATCGTGATAGCGATGACGACCTCGAGCAGGGCGATTGCGAACAGGCCGAAGTCCACGAGGACACGGGCCCGCTGGTCCGACAGGGCCAGGCTGGATATCGCCATCGACGATACCACCAGTGCGACAGCCGCTATCCCGAGGCCGATGAACGCCCGGTTACGTGAGGCCTCGATGAAGGTGTTGCGAGCGATCGCGCCCATGCGTCGAAATGTGCCGCCAAAAAAGCCTTTCATCAAGATTCCCCCCCCAGGGGACCGTCGAATGCGCGGTCCAGGAACAGCGCCTCAAGGCTCATCCTGCGCTCCGTAACCGACAACACATGGGCGCCACGGTCGAGGACCTGCCGGAGCAGCGCATCTGCCGTGTCACCCACGACCACGACGCGGTAGGTTGTCGCACCGATACGGTCGACTCGCTGCACGCCCGGCAACGTATCTAGTTCGCCGGTCCCCAGGTCGCCCTCAACCAGGACATCCTTCTCGGAACGCCCGGCGCCGAGCAATTCGTTCAGTGTGCCCTCGGCGCGGACGACCCCCCGATCGATGATCAACACCCGGTCGCACAGGCGTTCGATGTCGGCCAGAATATGCGACGAGAAGAAGACGGTCTTGCCGTTGGCCTTGAGCGACGCAATCAGGTCGATGACCTCCTTTCGACCGATCGGGTCCAGGCCCGAAAGCGGCTCGTCCAGGATCACCAGGTCTGGGTCGTTGACCAGCGCCTGGGCGATTCCCATTCGCTGGAGCATGCCCTTCGAAAACTTGCGCAGCGTCTTGCCCCGTGCGTCGTCAAGCCCCACCAAGGAAAGAAGTTGGTCGATCCGCCGTCGCCGTTCCGGTTCGGGGATCCCGAAAACCCGGCCAAACGTGTCAAGCAGCTCTTGAGGTCTGAGATAGTCGTAGAAATATGGCTGCTCCGGCAGGAAACCGACCCGATCCATGATCGGTAATGCGCCGGGTTCTCCACCCAGGATTCGAATGCGCCCGGCCGAAGGGCGGATCAGGCCGACCATCGTCTTGATTGTGGTCGTCTTCCCCGCGCCGTTTGGCCCCAGGAATCCGAAGATTTCGCCCCGGCCGACCTGAAACGATACCGACCTTACCGCTTCAATGCGCTTGCGACGCATTCCCGTCCGGAAGTGCTTCCTCAGGCCATCGACCTCGATGACGTTGTCCAAGGCGTCTCCTCCCCGATCTCAACCCAGGCTGCGCAGTACCCCATCCAGCGCTTCGACCACGCGCGATACGTCCGCGTCGACCATTTCGTCGAACAGTGGCAGCGCGAGTGTCGTGCGTGCCAAGTCTTGGGCCACGGGACAGGCCGGTGTATCGGGCCTCATCTTTCGAAAGAACGTCTGTTCCGTCAGCGCGTGGGCGGCGATTCCGGTGCCGATTCCGACCGCGTTTAAAGCGGCACGCACCGGTTCGACTTCCCGGTCCAGTCTTACCACCAGCGACTGCCAGACGCGCCCGCCGTCAATAATTTCGAAGCCCTGCACCGAAACACCTAAGACGCCAGTGAGAAGCGAAAGATAGCGACCTGCCAGGTGCTTGCGTCGTGCCAGTGAGCGTGGCAAAGCGGCCACCTGGACGCGGGCGATCGCTGCGGCTATGTCCGACATCCTGAAGTTCAGGCCCACTTCACTGAAGGCATCACCGGGCCCCGACCCGGTCCGGCCGTAGTCCCGCAGTCGTCTAATGCGCGCAATCCGTTCCGGGGCCCCGGTAATCAGCCCACCTTCGCCGGCCGTAGCTAGTTTCCGCGGGTGCAGCGAAAAACAGCCCAGTATCCCAGCGGTGCCTGATGGCCGCCCACCGGGCGTGGTTCCCCCCAGAGAGCAGGCCGCGTCCTCGATAACGGGCAGGGGTGCGACCGCCTCTTGTATCGCCTCGACCGGCGCCGATAGGCCGAACGGATGGACTACGAGGACCGCCCGGGTTCGTGGCCCGCAGGCAGCCAGGGCTGTCCTGGGCGAAACTGCCATGGTATCCGGGTCCACGTCGGCCGCCACCGGGGTCGCTCCCAGCCACAAGATCGCCTGGGCCGCTGCCGGGAAAGTGAACGCCGGCACGACAACCTCGTCCCCCGGCCCGATGTCCAGCGCTGCAAGCGCGCAAAGCAGTGCAGAACCGCCGCTAGAGACCGCTGCGACATCGGCGTTGCCCAGCAGGGCACTGACCTCGCGTTCTAGCGCGGCCGTTTCAGGCCCCATCGCCAGGTGTCGTGTCGCGATCACCCGGGCGACGGCATTCGCCTCGGCATCGCCTACGCAGGGCCGGGCCAGCGGCAGGAAGGGGCGTTCGCTCATGGCCTGCGCCCCCGGTACCACGCGATTGTTGCCACCAAGCCCTCCTCCAGATCGACCCGGGGCGTAAACCCGAGCAGTCGTTGCGCCTTCGACACGTCGGGGATTCGCAGCTCGACGTCAGCGAACGGCCACGGTTGGAACACAATTGGCGATGAACTGTTGGCCAGTCGCACGATTTCGCGCGCTAGGTTGTAAATCGTCAGTGTCGCGCGGGGATTTCCGATGTTGAATGCCTCGCCAATCGCCTCGTCTTGCCGCATGACCAGCAGGATCCCGTCGACGATGTCGTCGATGTAGCACCACGAGCGGATCTGGGCTCCGTCGTTGTGGACCTTGAGCGGGTCGTTGGCCAGCGCGCGGGCGATGAAGTGGTGAACCGCACCCTCGCCCACCTGCCGCGGGCCGTAGATGTTGAAGGGCCGGATCGATACTGCCGGGAACCCGTACTGGCG
>CAZHDQ010000102.1:0-8236 GCA_964531595.1 uncultured Anaeromyxobacteraceae bacterium | reverse complement strand
TCCACTCGGAAGTCGCCGCGGTGGGCGCCGGCCTCGCCAGGGTCGCACTGTACCGCGCGGTTCGCGACCGTAGAACCGGTCATCGCCAGGCCGCGCAGCACGTCGGAGACCTCGGAAGACATCCGATCGGCCGCCTCGGCCCTGCGTTTTGACAAGTCCGCCGCCAGTGCCTCAACTTCGGTGCGCAGCGCCTCGACCCGTGCGTTCAGCCGTCCGGACCGGTCATCAGTGCCGACGATTTCGTCCAGTTCCGTACACGCCGCCTCCCGGGCCTGGAACGCCGCGTTAAGCGATCCGCCATGGCGCCTGGCCAGTCCCTTCAATGCCTCCAGCCGTGTTTCGACCTGTTCCAGGCGCGCTGGGTCCAGGTCCAGTCCGTCGCAGTATGCGGCGATGTCGCGTGCCGCCTCGCGCATGTCAATCTGTAGTGATTCCAACCGAGTAGCCAAGTCGGTCGTAGCGGGATCGATCCGCGACATGTCGCGGACTGCGATCAGGGCGCGTCCCAGCGTGTCGAACGCGGACGGTGCCACGTCGTACACCGCATCCCCAGCGGCCGTTGCCAGCATGCGCAACTGCTCGGCATTGCGCAGCACGACCGCCTGGGCCGATAGTGTTTCGTCCTCGCCGGGCGCGGGCGCCAGCGCATCGAACTGCGAAACCACGAACTCCAGATAATCCTTGCGTGCCTCTCGGTCGGTCTGGCGCGCCAGCAGTTCATCCCGCTCGTCGCGCGCCTGTCGCCAAGCATCGAATCGTTTACGATAGATCGCGATGTCGGGTCCCAGCCCAGCGAACGCATCCAGCATCGCCAGTCGCTCGGCCGGAACGCCAAGCCCGATGAATGCGTGCTGGCCAGCCACCGAAACCAGGTGCCCAACCAGGTCCCGCAGTTCGCGAGCCGTCGAAAGGCGCCCCTGGATCCACGCCCGGCCGCGCCCGTCTGCCCCGATTACACGCCGGATCTGCACATCGCCGTCCTCGGCGTCGTAGCCGGCCTCCGCGAAGCACTGCGCGACTGCCTGGTTCCCATCCAGGTCAAACACCGCCTCGATCACGGCCTCGCGCATCCCGGCGCGCACGTCGCCGGCGTCGGCTCGGGCGCCCAGCAGCATTTTGATTGCGTCGACCAGCAGCGACTTGCCCGCGCCAGTCTCGCCAGTCAGACACGACAGTCCTCGGCTGAAGTCGACCATGACGTCGCCCAGCACTCCGAAGTTCACAACATGCAAGGTCTTGAGCACGACCGCTTGTCCTCCGACAAACCAGGAGCCATTTGCACCACCGGCCGGATTGTATCCTGACCTGTGACAAGTTCCTTTCGAATCCAGATGGATTTTCGATCCGGAAGGCGGCGGTGGCGCGGATCAGGCGGTCAGGGCGGCGGCTGAAAAGTGGGCCTGAAGCGCCGAGATCATTTCTTCGAGGTCGCCTTCCATGATCCGGTCCAACTTGTACAGCGTCAGGCCGATCCGGTGGTCGGTCAAGCGGTTCTGCGGGAAATTATAGGTCCGGATCCGCTCGCTGCGATCGCCGCTGCCGACCATGGACCGGCGCGCGTCTTGCTGGACCTTGTCAGCTTCCTCGCGCATCTGCTCGAACATGCGCGCACGCAGCACTCGCATAGCCTTGATGCGGTTCTTTTGCTGCGATCGCTCGTCTTGACATGTCACGACGATGCCCGTCGGCAGGTGAGTCAGACGTACCGCGGAATCGGTCTTGTTGACGTGTTGGCCACCGGCGCCAGACGCGCGATACAGGTCGATCCGCAGGTCGGATTCGTCGATGTCTATGTCGACGTCATCTGCTTCGGGCATGACTGCGACGGTGACTGCCGACGTGTGGATTCGCCCCTGGGCCTCGGTGTCGGGGATGCGCTGGACCCGGTGGACGCCGCCCTCAAACTTCAGGAAGGAATACACGCGGGCCCCGCGAATCTGCGCGACGACTTCTTTTAACCCGCCCAGTTCGGTTTCCGACACGTGGACGATATCGACCTGCCAGCGGCGCTCCTCAGCGAACCTGGAGTACATCCGAAACAGGTCCGCCCCGAATAATGCCGCTTCGTCTCCGCCGGTACCGGCGCGTATTTCCAGGAAAACGTCCTTCTTGTCCAGCGGGTCGACCGGGATCAGCAGTTGGTACAGGTGCTTTTCAAGCTTTTCGCGCTTCGGGTACAACCGCGACAGTTCGTCTTCAGCCAGGTCCGACATCTCGTGGTCCGAGCGCAGGCTCTCATTTTCTTCGATATTCTTGAGTACCTTGCGGAACTCGCGGAACGCCTCGACCGTTTCTTCCAGTTCCGCGCGCTCGCGCCCGATGTCGCGCAGGGCCTCCGGATTAGTGTACACGTCCGGGTCGCCCATACGAGACGTCAGTCGCTCGAACTCTGCTTCGGCCTCTTCCAGCTTCGGCCAGGCGCTCGACAGGTCGATCATTGTGATGTCCCGGTTTCGGTCACGGGTTTCATCCACTCCAGAAAGGACAGGGTGTCGTCAAACATCCTCACCTGTTCCGTGGTTTCTGGTGTGATGCCCAGGCGTTCTGGCGCAATCGCTGCCTTCATCGCGATGATGGCGATTTCTTGTTGGGATGCGTCAGGCTGTTGAGTAGTGATCCGCTGGACCCACACACCTGGCGTCGACACGATGCGTCCCAGCACCCCGAGGCCTGGCCGTGCAGACAATCGGATGATTTCGTAAGAAAGGCCGGCGATGGGCAGCACCAGGGGCAACTTGATACCGACGTAGAGGATCTGGTTCAGCAGGCGGTTCGACGACAGTTCCGGCATCAGCGGGAACACACCGGCGAATACCAGGATGCTGACCGCGATCACGGTGACCAGGAAAGCCGTGCCACAGCGCGCGTGGGCGGTTGGGAACTTGGACAGGTTCTTGGGCGTCAGATCAAGGCCGTTTTCCTGCGCGTGGACTGCCTGGTGTTCTGCGCCGTGGTACTGGAAGACGCGGCGCATGTCTTTCATCTTGGACATGGTCCAGACGAACGCCAGAAAAATCGACAGCTTGATGACACCGTCAACCAGGTGGAATGCCACGGCCCGTCCGCCAGACAGGTCTGCGGACCCGGTCAGCATCCCCAGGCCGAACGTCAGTAGGTGGGGCAGGATCGCGAACATGAAAAATCCGAAAGCCATCGACACTGCCATCGTCGCGACCAGTGCCGCGGTGGTCAAAGGCTTGCTGTCAGGCTGCTCGGATTCGGGCATTGCATGGGTGGCCGAGAAGTTCAGCGCGGACATGCCGTCCGCCATCGTCTCGATCAGAACAGCAATGCCCCTCAGGGTCGGCTTGCCAAGCCACGGGTGGGCGGCTGCGACCCGTTTCGCCGATCGGACCCGCAACGCGATACCGCCGTCTGGACGACGCACCGCCACGCTGGTCGCACCGGGCGCCCTCATCATGACGCCTTCGACGACGGCCTGACCCCCGATGGCGGCTTGTGGCTCGCTGGTGCCGGGTTTCACTGTTTGGCGTTGCCCAGGACAATGCGGCCGGCGTACTTGCGGTTGAACCGGTCGACGCGGCCTTCGGTGTCCATGATCTTCTGCTTGCCCGTGAAGAACGGATGGCAGGACGAGCAGATTTCGACCGCGTAGTTGCCTCTGGTCGAATGGGTGTCGATCACGTTGCCGCAGGCACACGAAATCTTGGCTGCGAGGTACTTAGGATGGATGCCTTCCTTCATGATCAATGCCTCCAAGGCGTACTCGGTCGGGATTTCCGGCCAAGGCGGCGGAATATTACGTCGTTGTCTGTCACAGGTCAAGCGACCAAAATTTTCGAAATCCATTGCATTAGCCGGGATTCGGCCGCGCTCGAATGGGCTTGTTTTCTAGAGCCGGCCCCTGTCTCGCCAAGTCGGCCCGCGACCTCGACCCAAACCCGTTGTATCATCGCCGCACGTCGCGGAGGTCGCCTTGCTTAAGGTACTGCTGCCCATCGGCCTTTGGGCCTTGTTCGTCTTGATGGCGATCGGCTTTTCGGTTCACATCCTACTGAACAAGCGCAACGCTTATGCCGCCGCGCTCTGGCTGGCACTGGTCTGGTTCTTCCCTGTGGGAGGTTTCCTGCTCTATTGGTCGTTCGGGGTCAACCGCATAGCCCGCAAGGCGCGGCGTCGCCAAAAGCCATGGACCGGTTCGACCGCGCCGTCCCGCCGGGACGTACCCGAATCGCTGCTGCCGCTGCTGCGGGTAGGAGACAGTCTTTCGCCGCGCCCGTTGGCGCCGGACAACGCCATCGAACTGCTGGAGGACGGTGACGCGACATATCCGGCAATGCTCGAAGCCATCGCGGGCGCCCAGAAGACGCTGGGTATGGTCACGTACATTTTTGACGAAGACGAGGTCGGCAAGACCTTCGAAAAGGCTCTGCAGGATGCGGCGGCACGCGGGGTCCAGGTCCGGCTGCTGGTGGACGGCCTGGGAGCCCGGGGTATTGGCCCGCGGCTTCAGTGGAGTCTTCGGAAGTCCGGAGGGCGAGTCGCCAGTTTCTGGCCGCGCGGGCGCTGGATGAGGCACCCCGGCCTGAACCTTCGCAACCACCGCAAGATCCTGGTGGTCGACGGCAAGGTCGGCTTCACTGGTGGACTGAACGTGTCCGAGCGGCACGTTACCCCGCCAGGTGGAGAGCGGCCCGCATCGTGCGATCTGCATTTTCGCCTGCGTGGTCCGGTAGTTGCGCACTTGGCCGAGGCGTTCGTGGACGACTGGGAACTGGCGACGGGCGAAATCCTGAAGGGGCCACACTGGTTTCCGGACCTACCCCACGCAGGCACGATCCTGGCGCGCGGTATCCCGGCGGGTCCTGATTTCAACCTGGCGCGCCTGCACGAACTGTTGCTGGGAGCTCTGCGCAGCGCCCGGACCCGCATCGACTTGATGTCGCCGTATTTCATCCCAGACGAGTCGATCCTGGGCCTGCTGAGGACCGCCAGTCGGTCTGGGGTGCGCGTGCGGTTGCTGCTGCCTCGGCGCACCGACCATCGCTTCATGGCGTGGGCGGCGCGAGCCTACCTGCCGGAACTGGTCGAATGTGGTGTCGAGGTCTGGGAGGTGTCCCAGGGCTTTGTGCATGCGAAGTTAGCGGTTGTGGATAATCACTGGGTGATGTTCGGGTCGGCCAATCTGGACAACCGCAGCTTCCGGCTGAACTTTGAATTCAACGTCGAGGCGTGGTCACCGGATCTGGCGAAGAAGGTGCTGACGTACATGAACCGCTACCAGGGGCGCGCCAAACGCCTGACACGCAAGGTGCTCCGTCGTGAGCCGGTCCTGGCCCGGTTGCGCAACCAGGCCGTAAAGTTGTTTTCGCCGTTCCTTTGACGTCGTTTCTACGGTAGGGCAGGGCTACCGACTCGTTTCTGGCGCCGCCAGTATCCCGGCGTAGCGCGCGGTCCAGTGCGCCAGCAGATAGGCCATCGGCGACTGGAATTGGCGCCCGTCGCCGCCTACTACCATCTCGTAGGGATTGCCGTTCCACCACATGGTTTGGATCTCGTCGTATGGGAACACCGTGTCCCACTGGGGTTCGCCGTGACGTTCGTTTGGCCAGCGCTTCGCGTCCTTGCGGTGCGTGTTGTCCACCCGCCACTCTCGCAGATCGGCCGGGATCTCGGCCAGCGTGCGCAAGCCATCCGCGATCTGCGCATCGTCGGGGGCCGCCAGCGCGACGAACGCCGTCCACAGAGGCTGGCGTTCGGGGATTTCCCACTGGTACATGCCCAGCAGGCTGTCGATCCAAAGCTGTCGCCGGTCGTCGCGCTGCTCGTAGCGGATCAACGTGTGGTACGCCAGCATCGCCAGTTCGTGATCCGAGTGGTTCGCGATAGCCGGATTCGTGACCGTCAGGATGTCGTCCGAGAATGCGGCGACCCGGTCGTACCCGTGGTCGCGGATCAGCGTCTCGTAAGCGTCGTAGAATCGGCGCTCGCCAGTCATGTGCCACGTGGCCAGCATGTGGCCCAGTATCTCCAGGCTGTTTAACCAGCCGCCGCCGAACGCGGCCCCGGCGCAGTCTTCGAACGAGTGTTCGTTGTCGACGCAGGTCTGGAAGCCGTCTGCGGCGATGCCCACGACCGATGGTTCCCAGTGTCCGAACGTCGTCGGTTCGCCGTCCAGGTCTCGCAGCGTGAAGCCGCCATCCAGGATGTAGCCCGCCAGCGCGCCCGCGTGTTCGGCCACGGCCGCGCGCTCTGCGTCGTCCTTGGCGCACAGGTCGAAGAACAGCGGGAATCCGTAGAAGTGGCCGGCGGTCTCGTCCGACGACGTGTCGTCCTTCCAGTAGTATTCGTGGTCGCCGTAAGTCGTACGGTGCCATCGGGGGTTGCTCAACTTGTCGTCGAACACCTTGCCCTCGTCGTCTCGGACCAGTGATCGCGTGATGAAGCCGCGGCCCAACCCCGCCGCCTGAAAGTCTGCGGCAGGCACGTCGATCATCAGGAAAATCGTGTCCATCGCCTTGCGGGCGGCCTGGTAGAAACGTTCGTCGTGCGTGACCGCGTAGGCTTGGCAGAACGCGCCGATCGCCATCTGAGTCCACAGGCCTTCGTTGTCGAAGTCGCGCAGAAACCACGTCGTCGGCGCGTCCGGGTCGTCCACTTGGGCGTGCGATGACACGAAGCCGCCCATTCGCCAGAAGTGCTCGTTCAGAAAAGTGAACATGGATTCGGCCTTCGCGTCCAGTGTCGTCTCGCGCAGCACGATACGGGCCACGCCCTTCGCGGTTGCGATCCAGCGGGCGCCGTCGTCCCCGAACGCGACATCCCGGACCGCATCGTCGGGCAGGAAGCGACGCGAGACGTAGTGTTCGAACGGGCTGCGGTTTCCATCAATGACGGTCGCGCCCCGTGCGTGGCCGATTATCAGGGTTTTGTCCGGCCCCAACGTCGCCGCGGTCAGGTCGGATGCCGGGAGACCGCCCTTTTCGGGTCGTTCGATCGTCGCTTCCAGGTCGGTGGTCAGCGTGGATAGCCCCGTGGCGGTCGCCGCCAGGATCAGTTCGCCGCCCCTCACCGGGTCGTTGCCCACCGCCAGGCCGCGGACGTCGTCGTCCGGCAACTTGCCGTCGGCCGCGGTCAGAATCTGGACGCCGTCCGTAGCGACGGCCAGGCCGACCGGGGTCGCCATGTATACGACGCCCCCCGCGACCGCTAAGTCCCGGATGTCCAAGTCTTCCGTGAGTTCCACCAGGACCGGGTCGGCTTCGCCGGTAAGCCACAGGCCTGCGTGCGACCCGACCCACAGGCCGGTGCCGTCGGATGCCGCGCTGGTAAGACCCGTGCCTTCCATCACGACGAACGGGGCGTCCACCCCAGATCGGTCCACGGCGACGACTCGATCCTCGAATACCACGACCACGCGGCCCTGCCACAGGTGGCGCGCGACATCGACGACGCCCCCATCCAGCAGTGGGTCCTCGACCGCGATCGCCTGGTCGCCCCCGTCGAACCGCATCAGTCCCTCGACCGTCCCCATCCACAGCGTTCCGTCGATCATCGCGATCGAACGCGTGTCGATCGGGTCCAGGAACAGGTCGGTCACATCCTCCAGATACGGCTCGCTGCCACCGGACTCCGGCGGGTCGCGCATTGCGTACACGAACGCCGCATCGGGTTCGAAGGGCGTGTCCGGGGCGTCGGGCACGTCGTTCGCTGTCCCGTCATCGACTGTTTCGTCGTCTTGCGCGTCCCGGTCATGCACCTCGCCTGCGTCCACGTCGGGCGTCTGGTCAATATCGTCGGTGACCGCGTCCGTCCCGGCCGTATCGCGCCCGATGTCGTCCCGGCCGTTCGTATTTGCGCCGCAAGCCGCCAGCAGCCCGGCCAGCATTAGGATTGCCAATCGTTTCATGTCGCCCGTCCCGGTTGGAAACTGCGCCAAGTATAGACGCTCGCCGCCGGATTGGCGTTTTGAAGCCGATGTCTTGGTATCTGAGTATGTCGCTAGGGGGTGATAGGATTGCCCCAATCGAGCGGGGGTTTTCTGATGGCGACGGACTTGGCGCGCGCACTCGATGTCGCGGTTGCGGCCGCAAGGGATGCGGGGGAGCGGATACGTGTGGAATTCGAGAGGGAAGGGGGGCCGCGAGGCCACGGAGGACACGCGCCCGTCGATACAGAGGCCGAACAAGCCATCCGTCAACGGTTGGTGTCCGCTTTTCCTGCGGCAGGATTTCGAGGCGAGGAAACCGGGACTCTGCCCGCGCAAGACGCGGCC
>CAZHDQ010000101.1:0-8270 GCA_964531595.1 uncultured Anaeromyxobacteraceae bacterium | reverse complement strand
GCCTCACTCGTAGGTACGCAGTTCCTCGGTGCGGTCCAGGACACGGAACGCGCCTTCGGCCAGCGCGCGCAACAGGTCCTCGCCAGGGAAGACCGTCACCGGCGCGACAAAATCGATCCGGGCTCGCAGCGCGTCGATAACGGCGGTCTCGACGGCCATCGGGCCGGTCACTATCACTGCGTCTACTCGGCCCGAAAGTGCGGCTGCCATCGCGCCGATTTCCTTCGCAACCTGGTAGATCATAGCCCTAAAAGCCGAATCCGCCAGTGGGTCGCCCGCCTGGACGCGCTCTCGGACCTCCCGTAGGTCCGCCGTGCCCAGGTATGAGAATAGACCGCCCTCATGGAAGGCGCGCCATTTCAACTGTGCGCGTGTCATTGCGCCCGAGCAGGCCGTGTCCACAAGTGGCATCACCGGCAGCCCACCCGCCCTGGTCAGGCCAAACGGGCCTTCATCGGCCGAGTGATTTACGTCGATCATGCGCCCGCCTGCATGCGCCGATACAGACACTCCGCCTCCCAGGTGGACTACGACTAGACGCAAGTCGGCGTATGGTTTTCCGTGTGCCCGGGCAAAGCGCTTGGCCGCAGCCTTGGTGTTCAGTGCATGCGACAGGCTGGCCCGGTCGAAACCGTTCAGGCCTGAAAAACGGGCCAAGGGGTCCATCTCGTCAACCGAGACCGGGTCGACGACGAATGCGGGCACTCGGTGTTGGGTAGCGAACGCGTACGCCAGGGGTGCCCCCAGGTTGGCGGCGTGGGTCCCTCTGGCCGCAGAGGCAAGGTCGCGCAACATGAGGTCGTTGACCAGGTAGGTCCCCCCCGGCAAGGGGCGCAACAGGCCGCCACGCCCAACTACTGCATCCAGGGTAGGGAGATCGAGCGCTCCGTCCAGTTCCTTTCGCAGTGCATCGGTTCGGAGGGGGACTTGGTCGACCAGCGCCCCGGACCACGCCCCGCTGATTTCCGGGTGCCGGCAGACCCGTCGGAAGGATTCGTGCCCGTCCATAAACAGGGCGATCTCGGTGGCGGACACGGTCGGAAGGATGGCCAGGACTTGCATGGACTTCCCTCGTCAGTGGGTGCAGCCGTTGCGGCACGGGCACTGGGCACAGCGCAGGGCCTCGGCGATTGCGCGCGCGTCTTGGGCTTCGGTCGCCAAGCCCGCGGGCGTCCCCAGGCCGTCCCAGGTCACTCCTACCGATTCCAAGGGGTCCGGCGCGCTACCGTGCCCTCGATGGCGAACGGGCGCTAAAGCCGGGGCGGGAAGCACGCCGCGCAGCCAGGCGTCAATGGCGTCCGCTGCGGCGATTCCGTCCGCCATGGCGTCCGCGACTTGTCCAGGGACGCCAGCCAGTTCCCCAGCGGCGAAGACGCCCCTTTGCGAGGTCATTCGGGTGTCGGGATCGAGGACCGGCAGGCCTTGTCTGTCAGCCAAAATACCGGCGGCCTCGACCACGGGGGATCGCCCTATGCCGGCAGTGGCCAAGCAGACGAGCCACGCGGGAATCTGGAACGTTGCGCCAGGGACCCCGACCGGTTCGCCACCGATTTGATTTCCGTGCGGAGCGACCTTCTGAACCTCGATCGATGCGATTCTTCGCCCACGTCGCTCGAACCGAACTGGACTCGTGAGGTAGAGCGTGCGGACGCCCTCTCGCTCGGCGGCTCGGATTTCTTCGTCAGGCAGCGGCAGATCGGCCAGTGACTGGGAGAACAGCACTGTCGCTGTTTTGGCTCCCAGCCGCAACGCTGTGCGGGCTGCGTCGAATGCCATTCCGGAACATCCGACAGCGACGAAGTCACCCTGGAGCGCCGGTGGGGTTGCAGTACGCGCTTCGGCTAGGAAATCCGCGCCGCGAATCACGCCCTCAACGTCGTCTCCGGTCACGTGTAGTGGTGGTGCTTGGGCCAAGCCTAGGGCCAGCAGAACCGCTTCGAAACCGTCCTGGAACAGGTCGTCCAGCACGAAGTCGCGGCCCAACTGGAAGCCGGTTTTCAGGACGGGCCCGCCCGCGAACAGGCGTTCCAGATCCTGGCCGAAGCGTTCTGGGGGCAATCGGAAAGCGGGGATCGCGCCGGCGGTCGAACCGCCGGGACGATCCGTTCGGTCCAGCACGGTGACCTCGTGACCCGTTCGCGCCAGTCGATGCGCGGCGCTGAGCCCGGCCGGGCCGCCACCTATCACGGCAACCCGTCGACCGGATGGAGGCGCCACCTGGGGCGGTGAAACGGGACCCGCGCGATCGAGCACCAGGCGAAGCAGGTGACGGATGGCGACAGGGCGGGTACCTGTGCCCAGAGCACAGGCCGCTTGGCATGGATGGTTGCAAAGGTACGCGCACAGGGACGGGAAAGGCGTGCGCTCCAGAAGCGTGGTCAGTGCGCGGTCCGCATCACCGACGGCCAGAGCGCCCATGATGGCAGGGATGTCGATACATAGTGGGCAGCCGAGCGAGCATGGGGCGGCCACCGTGGAGTCCGGCGCCGCCCGCCCAATAGCGGCGTCGTCGACTCCAAATCCAGCCGTGGCGGCCATGGTCACATCACTCCGTGCGTAGGGTGCGTCCTCGCGGCAAATGGCATGATGGACGTTACGCGCGTCGGAAACAATGCGAAACCGGGGGTATTTCCACGAGTCATGCGTCGGGGTGTGAAAAACCTTGATGAATGTCAGCGTTCCGATGCCAGATCAATCTTCCAGAGGGGGGGTTCTGTCCAGCCCGGTTGGGCCCATCGTCTTTAGGGCCGTCTCGGCGGCCGCCTGCTCGGCATCTTTCTTGCATCGGCCCTGGCCAGTGTAGGCGGATCCGTCTGGGAGGACGACCCGCGCGGTGAAGTTGCGTGCGTGGGGTGGGCCTTCCAGCGAGACGATTTCGTAACGCGGGACGATCCGGGTTTCCTTGAGGCATCGAACCTGGAGCGTCGACTTGGGGTCAGATGTCCCGCCTTCGGCGGCCGCTTGGTCCAGCAGCGCCCCCAGTTGCGCCAGGACGAACGTGCGTGCGGCCTCGAATCCTGCGTCTTGGTAGATCGCGCCGATCAGGGCCTCGAATGTGTCTGCCAGCACGCTGGGCATATCCGAGACACGGTCGCCGCTGGCGGCCCCCTTGCCCAGGCGTAGGAACGCGCCGAGGTCCAGCGTGCGGGCGCGTTGGGCCAAGGTCGGTTCGCTGACGACTGCGGCCTTCAGCCGCGTCAGGCTGCCCTCGTCAGAGGTGGGGAAGCGCTCGAAGGCGGCTGCAGCCACAACGGTGTTCAGTACGGCGTCTCCTAAAAATTCAAGGCGTTCATTATCCTGTGTCGGGTTCCTGGCCTCATTGCAAAACGACGTGTGGGTCAGCGCTGCCAGCAGCAGGGCCGGGTCGCTAAACACCAGGCCGGTGGCGGCCTGGAAATCGTGGACCAGGGTTCGTTCGGCGTTCATACGATCTCCGGTGGTGAGGCGACGGCGGTCGCACCGTCGGCAGCGAGGATGGTCAAACCGAACCGGCCGGGCCGCGGCCCGCGGGGGTCCGTGCGGATGACTGTTGTGCCATCGGCGGCCACTGAACGGACGCCGCCGCCTGGGCGACGCCCGATATCGACGACCTCGACGATTCGCCCGACCAGGGACGCGGCGTGTGCGTTCCGGCGCTGTTCGGAAAACGAGCGCAAACGTGCTACGCGGGCGGCCTTGACCGCCGGCAAGACGTCACCGTCCATTCGAGCCGCCGGGGTGCCTGGCCGCGGCGAGAAAGGGAAAACGTGCAGCATGTCGGCGGCTGCCTCGGCGACCAGTAGTTCGGTTTGGGCGAAGTCGTCGTCCTGTTCCCCAGGGAAGCCGCAGAGCACGTCTAGGCCGAGCGCCAGCCCAGGAATGCGTTCGCGGGCCATCTGGAGGCGGTCAAGCAGGTCTCGACGCGTGCCAAGGCGGCCCATGGCTGAAAGGATCCGATCCGACCCTGATTGGATCGGGATGTGCAGGTGGGGACACACATCTGGGTGGTTGCCAACGATGTCCAGCAACCGGTCGTCCATCCCGTGCGGTTCCAGCGAGGAAAGCCGGAATCGCATCCCGGTGCCCATGTTAAGCAGCGCGGTTAGCAGGTCGGAAACCGTTCGGCCCCCCAAATCCCGGCCCCAGGAGGCCAGGTCGATCCCGGTCAGCACAACTTCAGCCGCGCCCGCGGCGGCGGCATGCGCGACCGCCGTTACGATATCGGGCAGGGGCACGCTTGTCGCACGTCCACGAACCCTGGGCACGATGCAGTAAGCACAGGTCCCATCGCAACCGTCTTGGACCTTTACAACCGGCCGCGACCGCTCGGTGACGATCGATCCAAAGTTGAATTCAGAGGTAGCCGATGGCGGGGCAGACAGTTCTGCCTGACAGACGGCGTCGCGCAGGGCACTCACCAGGGGCTCGCGGTCGGCCGTACCGGGAATGGTCCGGCATCCGTCTATAAACGGTGCGGCGGGCGTCGATGCGTGCAGCCGAGTAGCCAGGCATCCGGCGAGGAACGTTTCTGCGCCGCCGCGCAACCCGCGGCGAACCGCTGCCCGCGCAACACGATCGGCGTCGGCGGTCAGCGTGCATGCGTTGACGACGACCACGTCGGCTGGCGTCCGGGGGTCGACGAAGATCACCGGAAGGTCGGCTAGCGCGTCGCGGATCCGCGTCGCGTCGGCCTGGTTGACGCGGCATCCGGTCGTAATGAAGGCCATTCGGATCAACGGTACCTTCCCGAGGCGAAAGCGAAATCCGGGGCGCGTGCGGGCTTCTAGTAATCGCGGTTGCGAGCCGCCCGATCCAGATCTCGCTTGAGGATCCTATCCCGCTTGTCGTAATCGCGCCGGCCACGGGCCAAGGCGATTTCAACCTTGGCCCGGCCGCCCTTGAAATACACCCTGAGCGGGACGATTGTCAGGCCCTTCTCGCGGACCTTTTGGGCCAGTCGGTGGATCTCGCGGGCGTGCAACAGCAGTTTGCGTGCGCGGCGGGGTTCGTGGTTCATGTACGAAGCGTTAGCGTACTGCTCGATGTTTGCGCCGATCAGGAAGGCCTCACCGCTTCGCACATCTACGTACGAATCCACAAGCGCGCCGCCGCCGTTCCGCAGCGACTTGACCTCGCTGCCGGTCAAGACCAGTCCCGCTTCCAACCGATCGAACAACTCGTAGTCGTGGCGGGCCCGCCGGTTCGCGCAGGCGACCTTGTACCCGTCTTTTTCCTGACTCGCCATCCAGTCGGGTGTCCAGTTTGCGGCCCGGCGGTATTATAGGGTCTCCCGGTCGAATTGACAGGGTGCGGGCCTCGCGGCCCTGGGGAGGATTGACGATGACGCTGTACCTGGTCGACGCCAGCGGCTTGATCCACCGAGCCTTCCACGCCATCAAGGGGTTGCGGACCCGTGCGGGGGTGCCGACGAATGCGGTCTATGGCCTGGCGTCGATGCTGCGCAAGTTCGTCCGAGACAATCGGCCCGAGCGATGCGCGGTGGTGTTCGACGCGGGCCGCGAGACTTTTCGTAACCAGATGTACGCCGACTACAAGGCCACCCGTCCGCCGACCGATCCGGACCTGGCGGTGCAGTTCGAGCCCGCCCGGCGAATTGCCGAAACCTTAGGTTTTCCTTGCGTTTCTGTCGATGGGTTCGAGGCCGACGACGTGATTGCTACGTTGGCTATTGACGCGCGTCGGGCGGGTCTGGACGTCATGATAGAGTCGGGCGACAAGGACCTGTTCCAGTTGGTTGGCGACGGGGTCACCGCCCACGATCCGATGCGCGACCGCGTGTTCGATCCAGCGGGGGTCATCGAGAAGATGGGCGTGCCACCCGAACGGATCATCGACTATCTGGCGCTGGTCGGTGACGCGTCGGACAACGTGCCTGGTGTCCCGGGTATCGGGGCCAAGGGGGCGGTGGAACTGATCAATGCGTTCGGCGGGCTGGACGACATCTATGCCCATCTGGATGACCTGCCGCCGCGAAGGCGTGACGCGCTGGAGGCGGGCCGAGAATCGGCTGTGCTGTCCCGGCGCCTAGTCACTCTGGCGACCGACGTGCCGCTGCCGCTGGGTCTGGGCGACCTGACTCCGCAGCCCCCAGATCGCGCCGCGTTGGTGGCGCTGCTGACCGAACTGGAATTCAAGGGCCTGTTGAAAGAGGTTTTGGCCGAGGGCGGGGCTGGCCAGGCGGACATGTTTTCCGCGGCGACCGACGGAAGCCTTGACGAGGAAGTCACACCACAGGACGTGCCTGCGGTCGATCCGCCGATCGAGGTGGGGGCAGAAGGCGATCGCGACGCGGTAATTCGTGCCGTCGAAGGCGCCGGTTCGGTGGCGCTGGCCGCGTCGTTTGGCTCGCGCGACCCGGTGCGACCGGCGTGCCTGGGCCTGGGTATTGCCGCGGACAGCGATACGTTCGTGTTACGCCCGGGTGAACTGGATGATGCTTTCTTCGTTGCGTTAGCGAAGGCGCTGGGTGGCCGCACTTTCGTCGCCGCCCACTCCAAGGAGATTGGCCAGGTCTTTTCAGCCCGGGGCGTGGCCATGCCGCTGCCGGTCTGTGACCCGGTGCTCGCCTCGTACCTGCTGCACGCCGAGCGGGATTCCCACGCGCTGGAAACGGTTTCACTGGAAGAACTGGGGCGCCCGCTTCCTGGTCCCCAAGACGCGGCAGCCGACGCCGTGGCCGCTCGGGCGCGTGCCGCGCGCGACGCTGCGGACCTGCTGGCGCCCAGGATCGAGGCCCAGCGCCTGCGCTCTCTGCAAGACGATGTCGAGATCCCCCTGGCCCGGCTGCTGGGCGAAATGGAACGCACCGGCGTCCCGATAGACCACGAGGCGCTGGGACGTCTGTCAATTGAACTGGGACACGATCTGCAGCGCCTGGAGAAGTCGATCCTGGATGCCGCCGGCGTGCCTTTCAATCCGAATTCGCCGAAGCAACTGGCCGAAATCCTGTTCGGCAAATTGCAATTGCCGGTGATCAAGAAGACCAAGACCGGCCCGTCGACCGACGTGACCGTGCTGGAGGAACTGGCCGATCGTCATCCGGTGCCCGCGCTGATCCTGGAATTCCGGAGCCTGGCAAAATTGAAGGGCACGTACGCGGACGCGCTGGTGAGCCTGGTCCATCCTGTCACCGGGCGGATCCACACTTCCTACAATCAGGCCGTGACCGCGACCGGGCGACTTTCGTCGTCCGACCCGAACCTGCAAAACATCCCGATCCGGACCGAGGCCGGGCGCAAGATCCGCGCGGCCTTTGTCGCCGTGCCTGGAACGGCCTTCGTGTCGGCGGACTATTCCCAGATCGAACTGCGCGTGCTGGCTCATCTGTCCGGTGATGAATCGCTGATCGAGGCGTTTCGTGATGGGCGGGACATCCACGCCAGGACCGCGGCGCGCGTCTTCGGATGCAGCGAGTCCGACGTGACTACGGATATGCGACGAACCGCCAAGGTGATCAATTTCGGGCTGTTGTACGGGATGGGACCGTTTCGGTTGGGGCGTGATCTGAAGATCCCCCAATCCGAGGCTAAACGGATCATCGATGACTACTTCGGGGCGTTCCCCCGTGTCCGTGCCTTCCTGGACCAAACGCTTGATGCGGCGCGGACGGACGGGTACGTCACCACCCTCACGGGCCGCAGGCGGACGGCCGATGGGATCAACGCCTCGAAGCACCAGGAGCGGGCGGCGGCCGAACGGATGGCCCTGAACATGCCCATTCAGGGATTGGCTGCGGACATCATCAAGATAGCTATGGTCCGGCTGCGCGATCGGTTGCTGGAGCAGCGCCTGGACGCGCGGATCGTTTTGCAGGTACACGACGAACTGGTTCTGGAGTGTGCCGAGACCCAGGCCGACCGAGTCGCCGACCTCCTGTGCGACACGATGCAGGGGGCATACCCCCTGTCGGTGCCGCTGGCCGTCGAGGTAGGGCGCGGTCGGGTCTGGTCGGACCTGCACGGGTGATTGCGGTCCGCGCTGGAACCTACGGCTGGCAACTAGGTGTCGGGCCGAAGACCTTGGCAGCCGATCCATCCTGACCCTTGTTCGCGGTGCTGTTGCCGCCGCCCAGGCCGCCTTGGCCGCCGGCCCCGGGCGTTAGAGCGTTGCCGCTGCAAGCCGGGTCGGAGGACCCACCCAGGATGTAGATCGGATAGGAGAGGCCCCCGGAGCCGCCACCGCCACCGCCGCCCTTGCCGCCAGCCCCGCCCTTGCCGCCGTTGCCGCCGATGCCGACCGTGCCCTCGTCCTGGTCGGACGCCGGGCCACCC
>CAZHDQ010000100.1:0-8312 GCA_964531595.1 uncultured Anaeromyxobacteraceae bacterium | reverse complement strand
CAACGTTCGGACCGTGCGAAACACCATTGATCACTCCCGAGTTTCAGGGTTCCAAAGCGCCCGCGTCCAGAGCACCCGCGTCCAGGCGTGAAAGCGCCTCTGGCGGGATCTTGCCATAGTGGACCTTGCCGTCGATCAGGAAGGCCGGCGTCCCCCGCAGCTTCATCTCGTTGGCCTCGGCTAGGTCGCGGCCGACGATCGCGGTGGCCTCGGGGTCGTCCATGCAGCAGCGGAATGTGTCCTGGTCCAGTTCCAGACGCCGGGCGATGTCCTCGGCAGACAGGTCCCGGGTGCGAATTTCTTCGGCGTGTTGGAACAGGAAGTCGTTCATTTCCCAGAACCGCCCCTGCTTGCCCGCACACACGGCGACCCTGGAAAGTTCGCACGCCCGACCGTGGAAGGGCCGCAGGATCGCCGGGTTACACGCCATGTCCAACGGCAGATGTCGGTGGTAGATCCGGATGCGCGGGTCTGCCCCGACCAGTTTACGCGCCAGCATGTGGGCCTGACGGCAGTGGGGGCACTGGTAGTCGGTGAACTCGTGGATCTCGATTTCGGGGGCATCGCCGCCGACCCAGGGGTGGCCGTCCGCAGAAACCCCAAAACGCGGCCCGTCAGACGGCGCGACCTGCGAGGGACACTGGCCTTCGCCCGGGGTCTTTTTCGCCTTCGCCCACTCGCCCGAATGGGGGGAGGGGCCAACCTCGTGGTGGGCACGGCCGTCCGCCTGCACCGAGATCCGATTCATAGCCAGATGGCGATCACCCCACACCTTCGCACCCGCCAATGCACCAAAGCCCGCAAGCGCCAGCACGACCAGCAGGACCGGCCGACGCAGCAGCGACAGGAGGTCGTCCACGACGGCACGCCCCAGACCGTTGCCCCGGGCCCTAGACGCCACGACGGCCAGCACCAGGATGCCCAGGTTCACGGCGTCGAGGGCCAGGCAGAGGATGCACAGCGACCCGATCAGGAAGTGCATCACGTAGACCAGCCAAAGCGACACGACATTCATCGCGACCGCCAGCAGGAACAACAGGCCGGCGCCGGGTCCCGGCGACCGCCTGAATACCGTAATCCCGGTTAGGATCAGGGCGAACAAGTAGCCGGCAACGCCCCAGATCGAATTCGGGACGCCCCAGAACGTCGACCAGCGGCTCAAAGCGACGGTCTCGCAGTTCATGCCTTCGCTGACCGCGCAGAAGCTTTGGTAGTCCGGGTCGGTGTGCGAAAGCACGAATACGTGGGTCAGGTCGAGGGCGATCCCGATGCCAACGAGGCACAGAAGCATCGCGGCACCCAGCGCCAACCGGGCGCGTCGCGGCTCTGCCAAAGGCACATGAATATCGGTGGACGGTGTATCGGTCAACGCGAGCCTCCATCTCGACAAACCGCCAGTATTTTGAGACAATCGGCCTTGATTTTCAAGGGGCGCCGCGTCGCAAACGTGCTTCCCTGGTTGAATTGGTCAATGTTCTAGGAGGCATGGGTTGCGGGCAAATGCTCAATTGGACAAAATGGTGGCGGTGACATGCGGACGCTGAAAAATATGATTGGATTGCGACGGCTGCGAGCCATGCTATTGATCGCGATGATCGCTGCTGCGGCAGGTTGCGTCGAAGAACGATGCTACGAGGACTCTCACTGTCAGGCACCCAAGGTATGCAGCCTTGAGGGCCGGTGTGTCTGGAAGTGCGTCACGGACCCGGATTGCGGCCAGGGCTTCATCTGCCGCGACCACGTCTGCATTCCAGGCACCGCTGTGGATGACATCGTCGTTGTGGACGCCGTCAGCGAAGTCGTCGCACCGGTGCCCCTATGCCCGCAGGACATGGTGCTGGTCGAAAAAACGTTCTGTGTGGACATCTACGAGGCATCTCGCCCTGACGCGACAGTGATGAACGCGGGCACCGACGGAAGCCGTGCGGTGTCGCAGCCCGGGGTTATGCCGTGGCAGGTGAATGACGACAACGCGAAGGCCCAGGCGGCTTGCGAGGCCGCGGGCAAGCGTCTGTGTACCTCCGATGAGTGGGAGTGGGCGTGCAAGGGGCCGGACAAGACAGTTTATGGTTACGGCAACACCTACAACAAGGCCCTGTGCAACGGCATTGATGCGTTCCCGGGGGCGTGGCACCTGGAGCCCACCGGGAGTTTCCCGGTCTGCACCAACGAATTCGGCGTATTCGACATGAACGGCAACCTGTGGGAACACGTGCTGGGCGGCTCCGGCAGGAACGTGCGAGGCGGCGCCTACAACTGTTCGGATTCCGAGAGGTTACACCGATGCGACTACGTTCCGGGGATCCCTCCAAGCGCGCTGGGCTTCAGGTGCTGTCGGGCACCGGACTGGTTCGTCCCAGGCGAAGACGCCTGGCAGGAGGTAACGGCACCGGATGTGCCAATGCCGGAACTGCCGGAAAGCGACGTGCCGGCAAAGGACGTACCCGACGCGGGCGATACGCCCCAGGAAAGCGGCTGCGTAGACCCGCCGGACATGGGGATGTTCGACTTTGGCCCGTGGGATCCAGGGATGTCGGATCCAGGCGAAACGGACCCGGGATTCACGGATCCGGGCCATGACCCGGGGTTCGATCCGGGCGTTTTGGACCCCGGAACCGAGGATGCTGGATTCGATCCAGGGACCGATCCAGGGGCCGAAGACCCCGGCGTGGACCCTGGATCCGAGGATCCCGGTTTCGACCCGGGCACTGATGAAGGCCACGATCCTGGCTTCGACCCGGGCTTCGATCCGGGCTTCGACCCGGGTACGGACCCCGGCCCGCCGCCCCCGCCTTGCCCCGACGACATGGCCCGCATCCGGCCGAACTTGGCCGAACCGGGCTGGTGCATGGACCGCTACGAGGCCAGCCGCGCCGACGCGACATCGTCGTCGCCGGGTGAATCGATCGTCGCGACCTCCCGATCGGGCGTCCAGCCGTGGTGGGCAGGCGGACTGACCCTCGCAGTAGCTCAGGCTGCATGCGAGGCGACCGGCAAGCGGTTGTGCGAAGCAAGCGAGTGGATCCCGGCCTGCACCGGGACTGGTGGGACCACCTACGTGTACGGCAACACCTACGATCTGGCGACGTGCCACGGGATCGACACCTTCTGCTTCTGCAAGGGGAACCCTTACAATCGGCACGGGTGCGACGACGTCGCGGTGTGTCCCTATCCGCACTGCTACCAAAACGTCAACACCGCGTGTGTCGCCGAGTTTGGCGATAAAGCCGCCTGCGGAGGCTGCGGGGCACTCTTACGACTGATGCCGACCGGCAGTTTCCCGAACTGCGTCAACGAGTGGGGCGTGTACGACCTGTGCGGCAACGCCTGGGAAATGGTCGTACGCCGCGACCAGTTCGGCGAGCCGTTCCCCCGCTACCGAGGCGGCGCTTACAACTGCCTCGACTCGGAGTTCCTGCATCGTTGCGACACCGAGGTATTTGAGAACCAGATTAACGTCAAAGGATTTAGATGCTGCAAGGACGTAACATTGCCCTGACCATGGCCGTCGTCATGGCCGTCATGGCCTGGGCCGATAACGCCTTATTCGCCGCGCCAGACAGCGCTGGCGATCTCGCGGCCCCCGCGTGTACCAACGCCCGCTGCGCTGCCGACGAAATCCGTACATTGCTGGTCGAAGGGCAGGCACGTGCCGCCATCGATCTGGCCAAGCAACACGCCAAGGCGTTCCCCGATGACCCGGCCCTGCCGATCCTGCTGGGGGCCGCCTACCTGGCCGCCGACAACACGATGTGGGCGATTCGGACGCTGTCAGCCCGCGTGGCCGCAACGCCTGACGACTGCGAGGCCCGCACCTGGCTGGCCAGGGCCTATCTGACCACTGGGATGCCCGATCAGGCCAGGGAGGCTTTGGACGCAGACTGCCCGGCCGAGGCCCCAGTCGCGGTCCGGCGCGCGATGCTGCTGGCGGTGGCCGACCCGGCCAACGCACCGCAACGACTGCTGGATGCACGGCGCAACAAGGCCGCCTGGGAGGACGAACGGGGCGCACTGCCCGGCCTGACCCGACGCCTCTCCCCGGACGTGGTACCCGACCTGCTCTGGCGCCTGGAAGGCACAGGAGGCTGGTCCTCCAACCCCCGGATGGGATCACCGACTGATGCTGTAGGCGTCGCGAACGGCGGTGGCAGTGCGACGGCCGGGCTGGACCTGTGGGTCCGGGTAGCCCCGGAACTGGGCGCCGTGGCACGACCGGTCGCCGAGGCACAGGCACGGCTGTCCTGGTTGTTTGCAAACGACGTCGAAAACCTGTCCTACTTGCAACTGTCCGGGCTTCTGGGCGTGCAGTTTCGGGCGCTTACACCCCGCGTTACGCTGGCTTATCGGCCCGACTGGCTGATGCTGCCGATGGGCTTTCGAAACGAGACTGGACCGGTGTCATACGCGGTCGGCCACCGCGGCGAGGTCGAGATCGAGACCGGCCCCTGGGCCACCGTGTTCCTGGGCGCCGGGCGACGGATCTTTCGCGAACTGCCGCGGACCCGAACCGAGGTCGACATCAGCGTCGGCGGCCGCGTGCCGTTGGGCAGCGTGGGCAACCTGGTCTGGGCCGGTGCCGGACGGGCCTACCGAGCGCGGCACCCGGCGTACAACCTGTGGGGCGGCAGCTTGGCACTGTCGGCCCAGTTCCGGATCCCAAAGGGGTTCCTGGCACGCCTGGGTGCCTCGTTCTCGGTCGATGCGTACCCAGACTCAGCCGGCAAGCCCGATAACGACATTTTCGGCTCGACGAAGGCTAGGCGGGACCTGTTTTTCAAGGTCGGCCCGTCGTTCTTCAGCCCGGATCTGCGAGGCGTACGTATCGGAGTTGGGTATGATTTTTCCAACCGGGAAAGCACTGCATCCCGCTACACATTCGACGACCACCGCGTCCTGGTGCGACTCGTTTGGTCAGGGGATGCCACGCTGACCGGGCCGGCCACTGCCGCCGTCGGCCCAGCCGCCACGATGGCGTGGGAGGCCGCCGGTGGTTCCCGGGGCCTGGAAGAACGGGTCCAGGATTTGTTGCGCCAGGACGAGCAGGTCCAACGCTCGTCATCCTGTGTCCAGTAACTAACGGAGGTAGAATGGAAACCCCCTGGACGATCGTCCGAGACGCCGCGATAGTCGTCGCCTTGTCGGTCGTTGCCGCATTTGCGTACAACGCGATTCGCCCTGACGGGCTGCCATGGATCGCCGATCAGGAGTACGAGACACTGATCCCATGCCCCGAGCCGTTGGGCGAGGTCGACCCAGTCGACCCAAACGACCCTGGAATCGAAAGCGACCGCACACTATTGATTGATGCCCGGGACGAGGCCGAACGTCGCGAGTGGTCGTATGAACGGGCCGTGCCGATTCCCTTCGATTGGCTTGAACCGGTGCCCGACGACAAGATCAAGGAACTGATCCGCACCAAGGCCGGCCGCGTCGTCGTATTTGGGGACGGTGGCAACCCCGATTCTGGTCGCGAACTGGCGCGCGAACTGGCCGGCCGCGGCATGCGCAACGTCGGGTTCGTCACCGGCGGGGCAACTGCCCTGCGCAAGGCGGCCCACCCGGACGCCGGGGAAGGGGGTGCCCAATGAACCGCCTGACGGGATTTATCGAATGGAAGGGACATAACTGGCTGGGATTGGGTGCTCGCCTTTACCTGGCCTGGGTCTTTTTGGCCGCCTGTTGGTTCAAGATCGCGGCGCCGGCGGCGTTCGCCATGGACGTGGCGACCTACGATATCTTGCCGCTATCGCTGATCAACGCGATGGCGTTGATACTGCCGTGGGTCGAATTGTTCGCGGGCGTAATGCTGGTAATCGGACTTCGGGTCCGCGCTGCGTCGCTGCTGGTCGCCGGCATGATGGTCGTGTTCATAATCGCCCTGGCCCTGGCTCTGGCCAAGGGCCTGGACATGTCTTGCGGGTGCTTCGCATCCTCTGGTGCCGATGAAGACCCCATCTCGTACCTGACGATGCTGCGGGACGGCGTCTGGCTGTCCATTGCACTGTACGTAATGTTCTTCGATCGACGGCCGCTGGGGGTGACTCGGATCCCCGCGGTCGCAAGGAGGTTTCAATGAGGTTCCTTTGGCTGCCGTTGTCCCTGTTAGCCCTGTCGTTCTCGGTTGCGGCCCACGCAAGCCCCTGCGACAGCCTGGGCCCGGCGCACCGGGCCGTTATCGACCAGGTCTTCGCGTCGGAGCACCCCTACGACGGCTGCGACGACACGTTCGCCGTCTGTCTGAAGGCCGACACGGTCAATCCACTGGTGCAACGGCTTGCTGACTGGATGTGCGCCAAGGCCGCCCGCGGCGCCGACGTGACGTCCCTGAAGCGGTCGCTGGAACGCCGGGGACTGACGATGATGCGCCCCGGAAAGGTCCACGAGATCACGTCGGAATACGACTCGGTCGCGGGCTGTACACGCGCTGCCGTGACGCTGACCGTGTATGCCTGCGCCCGCTGCCCGTTTTGCTCGAAAATCATGCCTGAACTTTACCGCGAGGCGACAACCGGCCGCCTGGCGGGCAAGGTCGCGCTGCAACTCAAGGCCTTCCCGATCAAGTCCCACAAGTACTCAACCGAGTCGAACCAGGCGTTTCAGACGGCGATCGACCTGGGCCGAGGCTGGGAGTTTATTTTGGCACTTTTCGCTAAATTCGACGGGTTCACGCCCGACCGGATCCCCGGCCTGGTCATTGAATCAGGCCTGGACAAGGCCGCGTTCGCCGATGCCACCGCGAAGGAATCAGTCCGCGATCACCTGATCGCTTCAAAGAAAGAAGGGCTGCGAAATGGTGTCGAAGCAACGCCGACGTTCTTCCTGAATGGCCGCCACTTTCTGACCGACCTGGACACAGAAACCATCGTCGACTGCGTGCTGGAGGAACTGGAGGCGGGCGGTCCGTAGGTAGGACCGCGGTTTCGCGAAACACCCATTAAAATGCTACACTCCCGCCGCCGGTCCCAGGGCCGGACCCCCGGCTGGAGTGGCTTGATGTACCGTCTGTTCTGGATCGTGGCGATTGCCACACTGACGATCGTCGCCTGCGACGAAGAAATCATCGATCCCGGCCGCGGCGGCTCGCAGACCGCGCTGTTTAGGGCCGAGGCATACATCGGCTGGACTAAATTGGCCGCGTGTGGCGGCGACACAGCGCTGATGGGCCTGTTGAAACAAAACTACCTGTCGTTCGACTCGATGCCCATCACCGACGGGCACGAATCGGCCATCGCGATCGGCGGCAACCAGGCCCTGGGCGACGTGCTGTCGGCCCGGACCTGCGGCGACGTGCTGGTCGGTATCAATCATGGGGCCGAGCCCGTGTCCTGCGCTAAGGGTACCCCGACATGCGTCGACGAATCTTTGCAATCGTGCCATTCGTTCGGAGAGACGGACTATCTGATCGTTACGGATTGCAAGAACTTCGACATGGCCTGCGTCGACGGCGAATGCCGGGTCGATGACTGCTTCGGAACGGCGTGCGACGGCGATGCGCTGGTCACGTGCGGTCCGAACGGTGAACGGCGGGTGTTCGACTGCGGCGCGCTGGGCTTGACGTGCGGCCACGGCGGCGACGGGCTCCAGTGCGTCGGGGGCGGTGACACCTGCACGATCAAGACAGACTCGAACGACCTGGATGGCATCAGGCCCGGATGCGACGGGTTCGCGTTTGTGTGGTGCCTTGGCGGTCGCCAGGCCCGCATCAACTGCGCGGGCCTGACCGACGGTCGGCGCCAGTGCTCCCAGGCTTGGCTCAACCTTCATCCTGACGTTGCGTCCGACGAGATCCTCTCGCAGTACCTGACGAAGGCGTGCGGCCCGGTCGGCGAGGACTGCCAGGACGGCCTGACGATGTGCGACGGCAATGACCTGAAGATCTGCATTGACGGCTTCTTCGAGTATCTCGACTGCCGCTCGTACCGGTTCGAGGGATGCGAGGTCACTGCCGATGGTGCCCGGTGCGCCGGGTTCCCGCGGCCCTGACGGCCGACGGGCCGCTCACCGACAACGCACCCAGAATCCAGGACCTCCGTGATCCACCGTCACCATTTTTTAGACCTTGAAATCATTGAGCCTGACGCGGTCGTTGTTTCACCAATCCGGTGAGGGGTCCGCGGGACGCTGGTGGTTGTCGCCGGGAAAACAAGGACAAGAAGGAGGCGTTTCGAGGGTGCGGGCGCGGCCGGACACGGCGGGGTACCAGCATGACCTGATGAAGTACTGCGACCGTGGCGATGACCCACGCTTTGGCCGGATCGACTTTGCGTTTTCGTCCGACGTGTCATCGGAATTCAGGAAGGCGGTTTCGGATG
>CAZHDQ010000099.1:909-8315 GCA_964531595.1 uncultured Anaeromyxobacteraceae bacterium | reverse complement strand
TGATAGATGGGCGGGTCGATGGGGATGACGTTGTGGTCGCGGTCACAGACACTGGTATGGGAATTTTGCCCGAGCACCGAGCTCGGCTGTTCGAACCGTTCTTTTCAACTAAGCAGTCCAACGGTACGGGGCTGGGGTTGGCGATCGTGTGGGGCATCGTAGAGCAGCACGGCGGCCGGATCGAGGTGCAGTCGGTCGCGGGGCGCGGGACGACGTTTTCGGTACATATCCCGAAGGCCGGACCGGGGAAGTGACTGGGCGCGGCGGCGGGCGACGCGGCCTGGGGAGGAAATGCGGATGACGCGGATTCTGGTGGTCGACGACGAGCAGGTGATTTTGAAGGCGTTCGCGACGGCACTGGCGCGGCGTGGCGAGGAATTCGAGGTCGTCGGCGTAGGGTCTGGGCAGGAGGCGTTGGCGGCGCTGGAAGGTGGCGCGTTCGACCTGATGTTTACCGATCTGAAGATGCCAGGCATGGACGGCCTGGAACTGCTCAAGCAGGCGCGCGAGCGCTTCCCGACGACCGATGCAGTAATGATGACTGGGTACTCGACTGTCGAATCGGCGGTCGGCGCGATGAAGTTTGGCGCGCTGGACTACATCCTGAAGCCGTTCACCCAGGAAGAACTGCTGGCCATCGTGCGCAAGGTCGAACGCGTGCGGCGCAGCCGGTTGGTTCAAGCCGAGGAAACCGAGGGGTTTGTGCGGTGGACCAAGCCGCTGCGCATCCAGCACCTGATCATGATGATAACGTTCATCCTACTGACCGTTACCGGTGTGCCACTGTTGTTCCCGGAAACGTTCAAGGGTGTGTTTTTCTTCGAGGACAGTTCGCTGTTACGCGGGCTGGTTCATCGGATCGCGGCGGTCGGCTTGATCCTGCTGTCGTTCTTCCACATCGGCTGGGTCATCATCAATGAGGAAGGCAACCGCAACTTCCGGGCGATCCTGCCGAAGTTCCCGGCGGATTTGCACGAGTTCCGGGATCTGATCCTGTACACCGCTGGGAAGCGCAAGGAACACCCGTTCGCCGGACGCTACGACGTGTTCGAGAAGTTCGAGTACTTCGCGGTGGTTTGGGGGACGCTGGCCATGGTTGTGTCGGGCGCGTTCCTATGGTTTGCGGATTACCTGTTCAGACTGGTGCCATTGTGGGTCCTGGACACCATGAAAATGGTCCACCGCTGGGAGGCGGTGCTGGCGATCCTGGCGATCATCGTGTGGCACACGTACCACGTACATTTCAAGCCGGACGTGTTCCCGGGGTCCAAGGTGTGGTGGAACGGTCGGGTCAGCCGCGAGTACATGATTAAGCACCATCCGGCGGAATACGAACAGATCACGGGGCGTACAGCCCACGGTGACGATGCGGTTCACGGGGACGACGCGGTTCACGGCGGCGAGGAGGTGGCGTGATGAAGCGGCTCGCTTGTGTGTTTGGGGTCGCTACCGCCGCTTTCCTGGCATGGCCCGCGGGGGCCGTGGCCCAACCGGCGTGCGTCGACTGCCACGACGACATAGATCCAGAAGTGTTCGTGAAGACGGTGCATGGCGGCGGGGACGTGGACCACTTGGACAAGGCTTGCAGGGCCTGTCACGGTACGTTCGAGGTCACAGACGACGGCCACGATACGCCAGCCCCGGTCAATTGCGGGATGTGCCACCAGGACTCGGCGAAGGTCACCGCGGGCAGCATCCATCACGCGATGCGGGAAGGTGAAACACGTGGCGTGGGTTGCGCGGATTGCCACGGGACTCACGACATCGTGCGCGTGCCCGAGGGGACTCCTGGCAATGGCCGGCGGGCGACGGCGGCGATGTGCGCAAAATGTCACAAGGTAGCCATGGAAGAGTATGCCACCGGGCGCCATGGCATGTCGGACAGTGCGACGGTCGCGACGTGCGTGGACTGCCACGGGGCGCACGACGTCTTGGACAGCAAGGATCCGCGTTCGCGGGCGTTTCGGCTGAACCAGGCGGCCACCTGCGCCGCATGCCACCTGGACACCAAGCGCACCGACCTCCCCGAGGGTTCACAAAAGGCCGTGTCGGACTATTTCAGCAGCGTGCATGGCTTGGCGGTCGAAAAGTCCGGCCTGTTGGTATCGGCGACTTGCGTGGATTGCCACGGGTCGCACCACATCGTCGGCGCGTCCGACCCTGAATCACCGCTGGCGAGGGCGAACATCCCGGCACTGTGCGGCCGCTGTCACCTGGGTGTCGAAAAGCAATATCGGGACAGTGTGCATGGCGAGTTTTTCGCCCTGGGCAACACGGACGTGCCGGTGTGTACCGATTGCCATCAGAGCCACATCATCCGGACCAAGTGGGACCCCGAGTCGAGCAGTTACGCGACGAACGTGCCCGAGTTGTGCCTGAAATGTCATGCCGATCAGGCGATGATCGCGCGCAACGGGCTGACCGAAATGCGGGCCGAAACATACAACAGATCCTACCACGGCGCGGCGTCACGGCTGGGCGACAAGACGGTCGCTAACTGCGCATCATGCCACGAGGCCCACGACATTCGTCGGTCGACCGATCCGAAGGCGACGACGTATCCTTTGAACCTGCACCAGACGTGCGGCAAGTGCCATCGGACCAAGGATCCCTCGGAATGGATGGCTGTCGGCAAGATCCACCTTACGACGGCCGACGAAAGCCACTGGGTAACGCATTTGGTCCAGAACGTGTACTGGGTCCTGATCTCGTTCGCGATGGCATTTTTCGTCGGATTCATCCTGCTGGACCTGTGGCGACACTTCCGGAACCGCTAATTCTCGTCCCCTTTCGTGGTACATTCGGTGCAATTCGTGGAGGCTTCTATGATCCGACGTTTACCCATCCAACTTTTTCTGATGGTGTTTACGGCGATATTGTTGGTGTGCCCTTCGCGTGCCGACGCGTCATGGGGCGGCGTGTTCGACCTGGAAATTGGGCTGAAGGCCATGGGTGGCTACGACTACTGGACGAAGCCCAACGGCGGCCCATACGAGATTTCGGGCCAGGATATCGCGTTTTCGAACGAACGCGGGGGCTACGGCGTTGGTGGCGGCCTGTACGCCCAGATGCGTTTCTTCAAGTACCTGGGTTTGGAAATCGACTTCCTGTTCGAGGACGACCTGATCTGGGAGCACCCTCTGACGGGGAGCGACTGGCAGACAACGGCGCGCCGGGTGAATATGAGGCTGCCGATTCTGGTCCAGGCCGTGCTGCCGCTGCCTGGCGTCCGGTTGGCTCTGGGCATTGGGCCGGAATTCGTGATCCCGTTGAAGACTTGGTCCGAGCAGTCCGATGTCCCCTCGACAATGCCCGACTTCAAATTCCAGTCCGACGCCTCGACGACAACGCGCCTGACTTTCGGTCTGAACATCGCGGTTCGGCTGTGGCGGGGTATCATGTTGCCTATCGACCTGCGGGCGTCGTACGACCCCGGGCAGTCCAATGACTGGAGCGACCGGGTCGCGGTTCCGGCGTCGTGCAGTGCGGGCCAGTGGGTAGCTTGCGCTCGCGACGTATACGACCCGGCGATCGGCTACAGGGTACACCAACGAAACACCTGGGACTTCCGGATGCTGCTGGGGTTGGGGTTCGATTTTCCGGCGATGCTGGGCAAGTAGCACTTTGGGGGCGTGATGGTTTGGTGGATATGGGTCGTGGCCGGACTGGTGCTGCTGGTCCTCGAGATGGCGACGCCTGGGATGTTTCTGATGTTCTTCGGGGCGGCGGCGATCGTCGTGGGTGTGGTCGCCGGGGCTGGCCTGGGCCTGCCTTTGTGGGCCGAATTGCTGGCATTCAGCGTGCTGTCGATCGCGTCGCTGCTGCTGTTTCGGGGGCCCTTGCTGCGCCGGATGAAATCCAGGCCTGAAGACCCGCCGATCGTCGACGACCTGTCGGGGGAACGGGGGACCACGATGGTCGATATCGCCGCCGGGGAACGCGGCCGTGTCGAGTTGCGCGGAACGGTATGGACGGGGTTCAACGCCGGCGAGGAAACGCTGGCATCGGGCGCGCGATTCCGTGTGGTACGCGCGGAAGGACTGACTCTGCACGTGGTCCGGGACGCGTGATGCCGCCAATCGGCACGCGAGGGCTTCGCCTAGGGTTTCATCCTGTGGACTAATGGGCAGTGGGTCGGCCTGGGCCGGCCCTGTGGAGGCATTCATGACGGCTTCATTGATTGTGTTCGCCGCGCTGGCGGTTGTTGTCGTGATCGTGGTCGCCAAGACCGCGGTCGTGGTCCCTCAGCAGTACGCGTTTGTCGTCGAACGGCTGGGAAAGTTCCACATGACGATGGAGGCGGGCTTTCACATCCTGCTCCCGTTTGTCGACACCATCCGGTACCGCCACGAACTGAAGGAACGCGCCATCGACATCCCGGAACAGACCTGCATCACGCGAGATAACGTCAGCGTTGGCGTGGACGGTGTGCTGTATCTGAAGGTGATGAACCCGCAGCGGGCCTCGTATGGCGTCAATAATTATGAGTACGCCCTGATGCAGTTGGCCCAGACGACGCTGCGTTCCGAGATCGGCAAGATCGACCTGGACAAGACCTTCGAGGAGCGGACCAACATCAACGCCTGGGTCATCACCGAATTAGACAAGGCGTCCGAGCCCTGGGGCGTCAAGGTGCTGCGCTACGAGATCAAGAACATCACGCCGCCACGAGACATCCTGAACGCGATGGAAAAGCAGATGCGCGCCGAACGCGAAAAGCGCGCCGTAATCCTGACCTCGGAAGGCGAACGCGACGCGGCCATCAACAACGCCGAGGGCAAGAAGCAGCAAGTCATCAAGGCCTCGGAAGCGTCGCGTCAGCAGCAGATCAATGAGGCGGAAGGGCAATCGTCGGCGATCCGGGCGGTCGCGCTGGCAACGGCCGAAGGCCTGAAGGCGGTCGCGGAAACGGTGGGTCAAAAGGGCGGCATGGAGGCGATGCAACTGCGCGTCGCCGAACAATATTTGCAGAAATTCGGGGACTTGGCGAATGCGTCGGATACGACGCTGGTAGTGCCCGCGAACGTGGCCGACGTGGCCGGCATGGTGTCCATGGTCACGAAATTCATCCAGGCAAACCAGACACCGAAAGCCTAGCGTTTCCCGCTACTAGAACCGGAAGTTGGCGCCTAGTGTGAAGTTGTATAGGAACCAACCGCCAGCGTCGTTGAAGATCGCGCCCAGTGCCAAAGGCTTGAACATCAGTTCGACGTGCTTGTGGACCAAGTAACTTATGCCAGCCCCCACCAACAAGATGCCCGTTGCTGCGCCACCGTTTTTGGCGTCGAAATTGGGTCCGATATCGAGCAGGGGCCAGACGTACAGTGGGTGATTTTTCAGCACCTTGATCTTGTATCGGACGCCCAAGGGCAGGGCAATGGACACAGCGTTGGCGCGGGCCGAAAGCATGAACGCGAGGTGCGGCGCCAGTTCCCCGGGGCCGACCTTGAAGGTGTACTCAAACGGGATTTGCATGTTGAACATGGCGAACTTGTCCACGATGACAAAGCCCAGCTCCAGGCCCACTGACCAGGGCGTTTCGTACAGGTGCCTGCCGCCGGACGAGGCGGTTTTTGCAGCCGACTGGGTAGCCGGGCGCCTGGCGTTTGGCCTCGTGCCGGCATGTGCAAAAGATGGGATGGCCGCCAGGACCATCACTGCCGCGAGCGCCAGGACAAACGAACGCATAATTGCCTCCTGATTATCGTTCCCTTACGGAAACCCGCGCATTGAATATAGGGCAAGCGGGTTTGGATTGGCAAGAGAACGACGAGGCGCAGTGCCCCCCCCACCTTGGCCGAATGACTACGCTGGGTTTCGCTTGATCCATTGGTTGTCCGGACAAGGATCAACGCACACGATCCGAGCATCGATGCCCCGTGGGCGATCTCCAAGGTTCGCAACCGCTGTCGCAGTAAGCCACCTGCGGGCGCGCCAGTCGTCTGCGCCGAACACCTTGTCGCCCCGGCCAGGGCCGCACCTCAAGTTGACAATCCCGTTCGCTTGAGTATCTTTTTTGTAGAGCCGTGACGGAGGTGCTGCATGAAAGCGCGAGTCCAGAAATGGGGGAACAGTTTGGCGTTGAGGATCCCTCGACCGTTTGCCTTGGAGGTCGGCCTTTCAGAGAACTCGGAGGTCGAGCTTTCGCTGGTCGATGGCCGGTTGATCATCCGGCCGATCGGCCGCGTGAAGTTTGTTCTGTCTGATCTCATGGCGATGGTTACGCCGAAGAACCGTCATTCTGAAGTTGCGATCGATGGTCCAGTTGGGAAGGAGGCGTGGTGAGCAAGACTCGATTCGTTCCCGACCGAGGCGACATCGTGTGGGTCACGTTCACACCGCAGGCCGGTCATGAGCAGGCGGGTCGGCGACCTGCGGTTGTTCTGTCACCGGCCTCCTACAACGGCAAAGTCGGATTGGCGGTCATGTGCCCTGTCACGAGCCATGTGAAGGGCTATCCCTTCGAAGTCGTCATGCCTCCAGGGCTTCCCGTGACTGGCGCCGTGCTGTCGGACCAGGTGAAGAGTCTGGACTGGCGCGAGCGACAGGCGGAACCGATGGGCCGTCTCCCCGACAGCATGATCGCTGAGATTCTTGGTAAACTGGAAGCACTGCTCTTCGGCGTTTGACTGGGGCTTTCGCGGGGCAAGGGCCGCGCCGAATTCCTTGGCAGACTTCCGTGCCGGGACACCAGCGTTTTTTCTAGAACCGGAAGTTGGCGCCGAGCGTAAAGTTGTATATGAACCAGCCCCCGTCGCCGTTGAAGCCTGCGCCTAATGCCAGTGGCTTGAACATTACTTCGACATGTTTGTGGACCAAGTAGCTCAGGCCCGCCCCAACCATCAGGAAGCCCGAAGTCGAGTCGCCTCCCTTGGCGGCAAAATTGGGCCCTATATCGAGTAGGGGCCAGACGTAGAAGGGGTAGTTCTGGAGCACCTTGATCTTGTATCGGAGGCCCAGGGGCAGGCCGATGTACACAAAGTTTGCGTCGGCCGAAAGCATGAAAGCGAAGTGCGGTGCCAGTTCGCCGGGACCGACCTTGAAGGTGTATTCGAACGGGATCTGCATGTTGAACATTATGGTCCTTGCCGCAACACCAGGTAGCCGAAAACCGGCGAATGTCGGAATACGGTTCGTTTCCATCAAGATGAAGCCCAGTTCCACGCCCACCGACCAGGGCGTTTCGTACAGGTGCCTGCCGCCGGACGAGGCGGTTTTTGCAGCCGGTGGGGTAGCCGGGTGCTTGCCGCCGGACGGGCGGGCTTGTGCAAAGGAAGGGGTGGCCGCCAGGACCATCACTGCCGCGAGTGTTAGGACGAACGAACGCATAACTGCCTCCTGATTAACGTTCCCACATGGAAACCGGTGAATTCAATATAGGCAAGCGGATTTTGATTGGCAAGCGA
>CAZHDQ010000099.1:0-899 GCA_964531595.1 uncultured Anaeromyxobacteraceae bacterium | reverse complement strand
TGGCCCCCAGCTTGGTCGGGAGGCTACGCTGGGTGGCGTTCGATCCAGTGGTTGTACAAGACCATGCTGACGGCTGATGCCAGGCCTATACCCATCAAGACGATCCAGCCCAGGGCGTTGTTGACCGGGTCCAGTTCCAGCAACCCGTTTTCCAGCACCTTGGCGTCCTTGGCCATGATTTCGTTGAAGATCGCCGCGCCTGCGGGGCCTCCAATCAGAGCGCCGATCGCCATCGGCAGGTTCGCGTAGCCCAGAAACAGGCCCTCCTGACCCTTAGGTGCCAGAGCGCCGATGTATTCGTATGTGCGCGCCGACGTGAACAGTTCGCCGAAAGCGACCATCGCGACCGTCAGGATGACCATGACCGCCCCGATGGGCAGCCAGTCCAGGACGATGGCGCGCACACCGCCGACCATGAAGATCGGCACCAAGTTGATGATCATTGCGAACGCGATGATGATGATGCCGACGATCATCGACCGGATGGGCCGCATCTTACCGAACACCCGGGTAACCAGCAGTTGGAAAAACACGATGACTAACGGGTTGGCCATTGTGTACAAGTCGACCGCCGGATTCGTCTCGACGACGCGTTTCAGGTACATCGGCAGCACGTTGTAGACCTGGGCGTACAGGAAGAAAAAGCCCGACGACACCAGCAGGAACATCGCGAACCGCACGTTGCGCAGGACCATGACCATGCCGACCAGGATCTGGGCCAGTGACTTGCGGGGCTTTGCCACCGTCTGGCCCAGTTCGACTTCCGGGTCACGGTACACGAACACCACGACCAGCAGCGCCAGCAACGAGCACACGGCGGCGACCGCAAAAATGAACGACAGATTGTCCATTTGCGTTCGGACGACATAGGAAGCGCCACGGCCGAACAGCGACCCGAT
>CAZHDQ010000098.1:0-8319 GCA_964531595.1 uncultured Anaeromyxobacteraceae bacterium | reverse complement strand
GCGTTTGTCCGAAAACGCCATCCACGTCCGAAAAAGGGCGTCTGGAGGCACCGAGCCTGGGGTGTCACGGGGCCATTTTGCCGAAATGCGGCTCGCAAGTGACCGCTGGCACCCCGTATACGTCGCAAAGACCGTCCCGAGAGGAGTACGCTCGACCCAGGTGGATTGTGGGCGACGTACTGGTTTGACGGCGTCGACTTTTAGGCGGGTGCAATGCGCACCGGCGCTGGGAAATGGCCGCGCAACCTTGCGGGTGCAATGCGCACCGGCGTTCCGAACTGGCCGTGCAACCTTATTCCGGGGTCATCGACGGCCTGTGTGGTCTGGATCAGCCCTTCTTGCCCTGGTTTTTGACGGCCTCGATCAGTGCTGCAATCTGGTCGGAATCCCCCAGGTAGTAGTGGCGGATCGGCTTCAGATCTTCGTCCACTTCGTAGACCAGCGGGACGCCTGTGGTGATGTTCAAGCCGACGATCTCTTCTTCCGAGATGTCATCCAGGTACTTGACCAGTGCCCGCAGGCTGTTGCCGTGAGCCGTGATCAATACTCGCTTGCCGGACTTGACAGCCGGGGCGATGGCATCGTGCCAGTAGGGCATGAAGCGCGCCACGGTATCCTTCAGTGATTCGTTGCGGGGCAGCGCACCCCCGGTCAACTGCGCGTACCGGGGGTCGTGGCCCGGGAAGCGCGGGTCGGACAAGTCCATCGCCGGTGGTGGGATGTCGTAGGAACGACGCCAGATCAGGACCTGCTCCTCACCGTGCTTGGCGGCCATTTCCGCCTTGTTAAGACCCTGGAGGGCGCCGTAGTGGCGCTCGTTCAGGCGCCAACTGCGGACCACGGGGATCCACATCAGGTCCAGCGCGTCCAGCGTCATCCAGAGCGTGCGAATCGCGCGCTTCAGGACCGATGTGAACGCCACATCGAAGACGTACCCCTCGGCCTTAAGGGTCTCGCCGGCCCGAGCGGCCTCGGCCAGCCCCTTCTCGGATAGGTCCACGTCGGTCCAACCAGTGAATCGATTTTCCTGGTTCCAGGTGCTCTCGCCGTGCCGCAACAAAACGATCTTGTACATGGTGCCTCCTTCCTGCCCGCCATCTGGGCAGGTCTGCCTGCGCCGGATTCTAGCCTAATCGTCCGGTAAGGAAACGGGGACGTATACCGGCACCGCCTGCATGCCGATCGCATGGATCACCGTTGCGTGGGGGCGTCCTTCGATGCGGAAGCGATTGCCACCGGATGTCTGGACCACGATCTGTGGCAATCCAGTGACCCGCGAGATGGCCGCCGGGCCCTGCGCCAGCAGTTCCGCGTCCGTCGCGAGGAACGCGTCGGCACGGGCGGCCAGCGCGTCTGAAATCTGCCGCGTGTCCTCCGCAATGACCGTTTCCCGAGTTTGCTCAAACGCCGCGATGAACGCGCGACGAGCCTCCTTCAGCAGCGTCGGGTTGATGAACAGGCCCCCAACGATGTCGAAGCGAGCCGCCCCGAAAACCTTGGCGGCCCGGGAATCGTCAAGCCCCGAGTTGCGGGCGAGTTGCGACGTGATCGGGTGCGCGGCTTGTACGATCCGACGACCGCGCTGCACGTGGACCTCGATCGCGTCGGCGCGGATCGCGACCTGCGCAAACTCCGGCGTCGGCGGGACACCCTGCGCCACGCCCCCGGGCATCCGACGATCCACTTGCAAGTAGCGCGCACGGATCGGGTCACACGAATGGATCGCCACTGCCACGACCTGGCGATGCTCGCGAATCGGCACAGACACGATCCGGTCGGCTGATACCCGGGGGCACGGTCGCCGGGTCTCGTCTTGCAGTTCCCGGATGCCCAGCGGCACGTACGAGAAGCCCCGCTCGGCCGCCGGATCAGCCACTGTCAGCAGCAGACCGTCGCGAATGCTCAGGTCGACCGGCGTCCGGAAACGCACTATCGGTTCGGGATCGCCTGGCACGACGTCGAATGTGCCGACGTCCAGGCCGCGATGTCCGGGGAACTCCGGCGTCGTCAGGGCCGCCGCATCCGTGCGCCCCTCGAAGAACGCCGCCGTCCGCGGCCGCGAGTACAGGACCGACACCTCACGGTCGAATGCCCGCAGTTCCCCGGGGTCCAATCCCAGGCCACCCGGCTTGTCCAGTGCGCGCCGCAGCCAGGAGACAACACAGCCGACCCAGGCCGGCGACTTCAGCCGCCCCTCGATCTTGAAGGCCGCCACGCCCAGCCGGACCAGTTCCGGGACGTGCGACACCAGATCGATGTCGCGCATGCTGAACACATGGCCGATCTCGCGACCCGCCTCGTCGAAGTACGGCAGCCGGCAAGGCTGGGAACAGGACCCGTAATTGCCAGACCGACTCGCTACCGCTTGGCCCAGCAGGCAACGGCCGGATACCGCGAAGCACTGGGCACCAAACACGAAGGTTTCGACCTCGATGTCCGGGACCTCCCGCCGGATCCGGGCAACGTCATCGCGCGATACCTCGCGAGCCAAGACCACGCGTCGGCAGCCCAGGTCGCGGGCACGCCGGGCCGAGGTCGGGTCGGACACGCCGAACTGAGTGCTGGCGTGCAGAGGCAGGTCGGGATAGCGGTCCCGGGCGACCTGCATCAGCACCGGGTCCCGAACGATCAGGGCGTCCACTCCAGCATCGTGGCAGGCCGCCAGGGTTCGTGCCGTACCTTCGAGGTTCTCGGGCTGCAGCGGCACATTCAACGCGGCGTACACCCGGGCCCCGAAAGAGTGGACGTACGCGACGACCCAGGGCAATTCGGCCTCGGTCAAATTGCGGGCACGTGCGCGTGCGTTCAACGACCCGACGCCCAGGTAGACGGCGTCGGCCCCCCGGGTCATGGCGACCTCGATTGCCTCGATGGAACCGCCGGGGGCCAGGATTTCGGGCCGGCGAGTGGGGACAGCGGGCTGGGACACACGGACCTCCTGCAGCCTACGGGATTTCCGGGACGCGCGCATTGTGCGGGAATGCGACCCGGTCGGCAAGTCCAGCGCGGGTTGCCGGACTTGACGTCAGTAATTTTTTCGGGGGTTTTTGCACCATCGGTGGCAAGGTTCCCCGCGTTGCGCTACACTTGCTCTTGGCGCCCTGCTGGATTCGACGAGGGCTCTTTATCGGCTGAATCCTTGTTCGTGAAACCGGGGATCGCCTCTGCCCGCGGTGTGCATGCCCGGCGAGTCTGGGAAGCCTGATGCGGTTATTGCGGCTCCCACCTATTTTTCAAGGGTTTCACGCAATGTCTTCGACGGTCTGAGCGGGGCGCCAAACCTTATCCTTGCAACACATCACCCCACCGAGACGCCAATATCCCTGCGATAATGCATACCTTCGAACTGAATGCAGCGTGCGGCCTCGTAGGCACGGTTGCGGGCCTGCGCGAAATCGGCCCCGATCGCCGTGACGCCCAGCACTCGACCGCCGGAAGTCGCCACGGACCCGTCGGCCAGGCGGCGAGTCCCGGCATGAAACACTCGGGTATCGGGCAGCCGAGCGGCATCGGCCAGACCGTGGATCGCGTCACCAGTCTGCGGCGACTCGGGGTAGCCTTTGGCGGCCAGCACCACGCACACCGCCGGACGTGGGTCGACCCCCAGTGACACGCGGTCCAGTAGCCCCTCGGTACATGCGACCATCGCCTCGGCTAGGTCTCCACGCAGTCGGTACAGCACAGGCTGCGTTTCCGGATCGCCGAAGCGGCAGTTGAATTCCAGCACCCGCAGCCCTTCCGCAGTGAACATCAGGCCGGCGTACAGCACGCCCCGGTAAGGAATCCCGCGGCGAGCCAGTTCGCCCAGTGTGGGGCGGATTACGGTCGCAAGTACCGCGTCGCGCATCGCGTCGTCCAGCAACGGTGTGGGGGAATACGCGCCCATGCCGCCTGTGTTCGGGCCGCGGTCGCCATCGAACACGCGCTTGTGGTCCCGGGCCCCGGCCAGCGGCAACACGTGTTCGCCGTCGGTCAGGACCATGAACGACGCCTCCTGCCCCGCCAGGAACTCCTCGACGACCACGGTGCGACCGGCGGCGCCCAGCCGGCCGTCCACCAGAAACGCCCGCGCCGCGCCCAGGGCCTCGTCCCGAGTCGTCGCGACAACGACGCCCTTACCTGCCGCCAACCCGTCTGCCTTGACGACCACAGGTAGCGGGCAGGACGCCAGGTGCCCCAGCGCCGACTGTGCATTGTCGAACGACCACGACCGCGCACAAGGAACCCCGGCCGTCTCCATGACCTCGTGGGCGAACGTCTTGCTGGCCTCCAGTCGTGCCGCCGCCTGGACCGGGCCGAACACCCGGATTCCTTCGTCGATGAGCCTGTCCGCAAGCCCAGCCGCCAGAGGCGCCTCGGGTCCCACGGCGACCAGGTCTACCGACTGTGCCCGGGCCGCAGCCACAACTGCTTCCACGTCGGTCGGCACAATATCGATGGCGCGGGCGACGTCATCGGTGCCGCCGTTGCCCTTCGTGATCAGGACCTCCACGCCCATCGACCCGGCCAGTCGCCAAGCCATCGCGTGCTCGCGGCCGCCGTTGCCCACGACCAGGATCCTCATGCTGTCCTCCAGGAAGAAGGGAGCGCACCAACATCCGCGCCCGCATCAACGACGGGGCGAGACTGCGTCCGAGATACCTCAGTGCCGGAAGTGTCGTCGACCGGTGAACACCATCGCCAGACCCAGGCGGTCGGCCGCTGCGATGACATCGGCATCCCGGATCGAGCCGCCGGGCTGTGCAATCGCCGTCGCCCCGGCCTTTGCGATCTCCTCGACCCCGTCCGAAAACGGAAAGAATGCGTCCGAACCCACCGCCGTCCCGGCCAGTGGGATGCCCCGGTCTGCGGCCTTGATCGCCGCCAACCGCGCCGAATCGACCCGGCTCATCTGGCCGGCGCCGACCGCGGAGGTCCGGTCTGCCCGGGTATAAACGATTGCGTTGCTCTTGACGTGCTTGCAGACCCGCCAGGCGAAGTCCAGCGCATCCCATTCCTCGGGTGTCGGCGCCCTCTGGGTGACCACGCGACCCAGTCGGACCTCGTCGGCACGCGGGTCGTTTTCCTGAACCAACAGCCCGCCGGACACATGCTTGCCCACCAGAGGCGGCAATGGCTCGAAAAACGCCGCACCCAGCTCCATGACCCGCAAGTTCTTCTTCTTTCCGAACACCTCCAGCGCGTCCGGTGCCACCTCAGGCGCCAGCACCACCTCGAAGAAGTGCTCGCACATCCGCGTAGCCAGTGCGGCGTCAACCGTTCCGTTCAGCGCGACGATGCCGCCGAACGCCGACACGGGGTCGCACTCCAACGCCTTTTCGTAAGCGCCTGCCAACGTTGCGTCCCGCCCGCAGCCCGCCGGATTGGTGTGCTTGATGATCGCCACAGCCAGCCCCTCGAATTCCCGTACCAGCGCCCAGGCTGCCTCCATGTCGACCAGATTGTTGAAGGACAGCGCCTTACCCTGTCGCTGCATCGCACCCAGAATGCCCGAGCCACCGCCTGGCGGCAGGTAAATCGCCGCCTTCTGATGCGGGTTCTCGCCGTAACGCAGTTCCTGGACCTTGACGCCACCGACCGCAAACACCGGGGGCAGTCCCTCGGCCGCGCCGAAGTGGCCGGCCACCGCCATGTCGTAGGCGCCCGTCATCGCGAACACCTTGACCATCAGGTGCCGCCTTGTCTCGTGGGACGTACCGCCAGTTGCCCGCAGTTCTTCGAGAACCGTCTGGTAGTCGGCCGGATCGACGACGACAGCCACGCGGTCTGCGTTCTTGGCCGCCGCCCGGATCATTGTTGGCCCGCCGATGTCGATGTTTTCGATCGCCTCGGCCTCGGTTACGTCGGGACGCGCGATCGTCGCGGCAAACGGGTACAGGTTGACCGCAACGATGTCGACGTACTCAATCCCCAACGATTCAAGGGTTTTGGCATCCTCTTCGGTGCCCCGTGCCAATACGCCGGCCAACACCTTGGGGTGCAAGGTCTTGACCCGACCGTCCAGGCACTCGGGAAATCCGGTCACCGCCGAGACATCGACGACCGACACGCCGGCCTCGCGCAGAGCGCGGGCAGTCCCACCGGTGGAAATCAACTCGAAGCCCAGGTCGACCAGGCCCCGTGCGAAATCGACGATGCCGGTCTTGTCGGATACGCTGAGTATCGCCCGTTTCATGAAACATTCTCCCCTGATGAATGAAAGCGTCCCAGTCCGCGCGGCCCGGAAACGGTCAGTCTGCCTTCGCCTCGCGGCGGATAAAGCCCAGGCCGTCAACCATCACCACGCCGGCATCCTGGTTCAACTGGTCCTTTCGATCGATACGGATACCGATTGTCTTGCCCATCTTACGGTCGAAGTGCGGGTGCAGTTCCTTGTCCAGATCCATTTCGTACCGCTTCCAATCCGGGCCGACGACCAGCACCTTCGAGGTCCCCGTGAGGCCTTGAAGGGCGTTGCTATAAGGATCCAGCTCGACGACCTCCAGGCGCACCCGGTGTTCCAGGTCGTCACCGGACTTCATCACGACAAAGGCCTTCTCGAATTCTCGGAGGTCGGCTACTTCCGGCTTGCCCTTCTCGCCCTTCAGATACTCGAACGTGCCGCACTGGCTCTTATCGGCGGGCAGCGAGTAGGTGACCTTCAGGCGGCTGGGTCCGTTATCCGAAAACGTTTCCAGACGGCAGTCGCCCGCGAGGTACCTCCAGTTGTCCCAGTAGCCGCCCCACAAGTTCTTCCGGGGGTCCCAGGTCGTCTCGTAATCGTTGACCACGGCCCAGGACTCGGGGGTCGGTGTGGCCCACGCGACTTCGACCGGTTTCTCGGGCGCGGGCTGGGGCGCCTGCGCGGCAGGTTCTTCCTGGGCCGCAACAGGCGGCTCGGGGGCCTGGGACTTGCAGCCGACGACCGCGAGGGCGGCGACAACAAAGATGCCAACGACTGAACGATACGAACTTTTCATGAAGCCTCCCAATACGGGGATTCGGATTCCCGGCGAATGCGAAGTGCCGCGCCTGCACGTGCGGACGAACGGCTTGACCGATACCGGTGCCGGCACGATTATAGGCGGCATGAACAGTCCATCCAACCCCCATTTCCGCAAGGTCTTTTGGCTGGTCCTGGATAGCGTGGGTGCCGGCCAGATGCCGGATGCCCCCAGCTACGGCGACGCGGGCGCGAACACGCTGGGTAATACGGCGCGCGCGGTCGGCGGCCTGAGGATGCCACACCTGGGACGAATGGGCCTGGGCAACCTGACCGAAATCGCCGGGGTACCGCCAATCAAAGCGGCGAACGGCCATTTCGGGCGAATGTCCGAGGCGTCCCCTGGCAAGGATACGACGACGGGTCACTGGGAGATGGCCGGTGTCATCCTGGAGCACGCATTCACGACTTACACCGACACCGGATTCCCGCCCGCTCTGATGGATGCGTTCGCGCGCGAATCCGGGTTCGCGTGGATGGGCAACCACGCGGCTAGCGGGACCGAGATCATCGAGCGTCTGGGACCTGAGCACCAACGAACCGGCGCGCTGATCGTGTACACATCGGCGGATTCCGTGTTCCAGATCGCCGCCCACGAAGAGACCGTGCCGTTGAAGCGGCTGTACGATGCATGCCTCGTCGCAAGGCGGTTGCTGGACCCGCTGCACGTGGCGCGGGTTATAGCGCGGCCTTTCGTAGGCCTTCCAGGCGCCTACCACCGGACCTACAATCGACGCGACTTTTCGATGCTGCCGCCGCGACAAACCGTGCTGGACCTGCTGGTTGCCGATGGCTGGCCGGTGGTTGGCGTCGGCAAGATCCGCGATATCTTCGCAGGGCGCGGCGTCACAACCGATATCCACACCGAAGGCAATACCGACGGACTGCACCGGACGGAACAGGCGCTGCGCGACCTGGACCGCGGGTTGGTGTTCACGAATCTGGTAGATTTCGACATGGCCTACGGCCACCGGCGCGACCCCAAGGGCTACGCGCGGGCCTTGGAGGAATTCGACGCATTCCTGCCTCGCCTGCTCGACGCCGCCGGCCCCGACGCGCTGACGCTAATCTGCGCGGACCACGGCTGCGACCCGACGGCGGACTGGTCGACCGACCACACTCGCGAATACGTGCCGCTGATCGTGTATCACGCCGGGATCGGGCCCGGTGGAGGCAGGGACCTCGGCGTGCGAAGGACGTTTGCGGACCTGGGCGCAACCGTAGCGGCGAACTTCGGTGTGGGACCGGTGGACGGGGAGGTCCTGGCGATCGGTGGCACCTGAACCGTAATCACAAGCTCTGAATGTTGCGGTGCCCGGCCTGCGGCCTCGACGGTG
>CAZHDQ010000097.1:0-8375 GCA_964531595.1 uncultured Anaeromyxobacteraceae bacterium | reverse complement strand
GGTTCAATGATTGGCCAAGGCAGGATGTTGCAGTATGGACATGGGTTCTTCAGCAGTGCGGACGAATTGGAGGAAGGCTGGCTTGAGTCCTTCGCCGACCGCTCCGGATTCGTTCTGGTGGCCACCGACTGGTGGGGAATGGCGGAATCCGACATGGTCCCTCTGGTGAACGCACTCTTGTCCAATCCGAGTGAGGCCTTGAGGTTCACCGATAGACTGCATCAGGGCATGGCCAATCAGATTGCCCTGGCCCATTTGGCTGCCGGCCCGCTGCGTCATCTACCCGAACTCTCGGGCAGTAGTGGAGAGATGTTTGCCAGTGATGATGTCTATTTCTATGGAGTCAGCCTGGGCGGAATACTCGGTTCTGTTTTTGTCGCCCTGTCCCCGGACATCAATAGAGGAGTTCTTGGTGTGGCCGCCGGCAGTTTCACTTTCATCATGTGCCGTTCCTCCCAGTTCGGCCCCTTCCTGTTTCTCATGGAAAGCGCCCTCCCAGACTGGCTGCTGCAACAGGAGTGGATCGCGATGATGGCCTTGGGCTTCTCCCGAGTCGATCCAGTGACCTACGCTCCATACATTCTAGAGTCGCCTTTGGCCGGCGCCCCTTTGAACCGCAAGCTCCTGCTTCAGGTGGGCATCGGCGACCCGGACCTACCCAACCCTCCGTCCCACCTCCTGGCTCGAGCCATTGGGCTGAGCAGTCTGGCGCCGGCCCCACGAGAAATCCCCCTGATAGACAATGTGGCGGCCCCTTTCGGTGGGTCCGCCATCATGGAAATCGACTTCGGCATTGAGGATCCTCTTCCCGGAACCTTTGCCATGTCGTCCGGATCGGTCAACGACGTCCACTACCTTGTGCGAAACCACAAAGCGGCCCAGGAACAGATTGACCGTTTCCTGCGGCCCAACGGAGCCATCGAGAACACCTGCGAAGAGGTCTGCGACCCCAACTAATATGCCCAGCAACGAAATGCGTGAGGTGCTGCGGCAGCCGACGCTGGTGCCCTTTGCGGCGACTACTCGTTCTGGTCGTCTGGTCGGCCTTGGCGTTCCGCAGGGCCCGACGAGGTGACGGCAACCTGTTCACGCGAAGCGTGGCTCGGCCCCAGGCCCCTTGCCGCGGACCCTCGCCGTTTACTAGGTCCCCCGGTTGGGGTAGCATCCCGACGCCATGGCGGACACACCCACCCCAGCGATGCAGCAGTACTTGAAGGCCAAGGCCGAACACCCGGACTGCATCGTCTTGTTCCGGATGGGTGATTTTTACGAAACTTTCTTCGACGACGCCGTCGATGCCTCGGCCCTGCTGGACCTTACCCTGACGTCACGCAACAAGGACGACCCCAATCCCATTCCAATGGCCGGCGTCCCTTACCACGCGATCCAGGGCTATTTGTCGCGTCTGGTCGGGGCAGGCCGCAAGGTCGCTATCTGCGAGCAGATGGAGGACCCCAAACAGGCCAAAGGCATTGTCCGCCGCGAAGTCGTCCGCGTCGTCACGCCCGGCGTCATGCTGGACACCGAGATATCGGACCCCACACGAGCAAACCACCTAGTTTGCGTGTTGACCGACGGGCGGGGATTCGCGGTCGCCGCGCTGGACGCGTCCACTGGGGACTTTCGCGGGGCGTTCACGACCACGCAAGACGACCTTCGTATGGCGCTGGCCCGGTTGGTCGTCCGCGAGGTTTTGGTCCCTGTCGAAGGCTTCGGCGAGGCGGCCGGCATCGTCGATGACACCGTTCGGGAAGCAGGCGCAATCCGATCGGACCTTAAGGCCACCGACATGGAAGAAGCGGACCTGGGCGATGCCGCCCGCGGTGTCTTGCCCCCACCCGCGCCTCCACTGCTGCGGGTCGCGGCCACAGCACTTCTTTCGTACCTGGGGCGCACACATGCGGCGCTCCTGATGACCGTCCGGCCATTTACCTCGCTGGCCGTCGGCTCAACGATGACGCTCCCGGCGACAACCGTCCGCAACCTCGAATTGTTGGCATCCACTGCCGGCGGGCGCGACGGCCCCACCCTGCTGGGCTTCATGAACCAGACGCGCACCGGCATGGGCGCGCGGTTGTTGCGCACTTGGTTGCTTGCGCCCCTGACCGCCCCTGCCGCCATCGACGCCCGATTGGACCGCGTGCAGGCCCTGGTCGAAGAACCCACCGTCCGGGAAGGCGTCCGCACGGCGCTCGGCGGCACGCCCGACCTGGAACGGTTGCTGACCCGCCTCGCCGGCGGCAGCGCGTCCGCACGGGACGTCAACGCCGTCGCCAGGGGCGTCCGCGCGCTGCAATCAGTCGCAGAATTGCTTTCCCGTTCGGGCCGCCCTGCCCTCGCCGGCATTGCAACCGTCCACCCGGATCTGGTCGATCTGGCCACCGGCATCGAAACGACTTTCGTCGACGACCCGCCGCCCACGACGCGGGACGGCGGCATGATCCGTCGCGGCGTCCGAGGCGATCTGGACGAAGCCCTGGATATGGCCGCCAACGGCCGGACCTACATCGCCAGGTACGAGGCCGCGCAGCGCGAACGCACGGGCTTGGCGACGCTCAAAGTCCGATACAACCGCGTGTTCGGGTACACCATCGAGGTCAGTCGCGGCCAAGCGGCCCGAGTGCCCGACGATTACCAGCGCCGCCAGACCCTGGTCAACGCCGAACGCTACACCACCACCGAACTATCGGAACTGGAATCCCAGGTGGCTTCCGCAGACGAGCGGTCCGTGGCGATCCAGCAAGAAGTTTTCGAGGACTGGCGCCGCCAAGTTTTGGACGCGCGCGTCCAGGTGCAGGCTTTGGCTGACGCGTTGGCCGCCATCGACGTCCCCGCATGCCTGGCCGACCTGGCCCACCGGCATGACTGGTGTCGCCCCAAAATCACCGCTGACCGCACACTGTCCATCAGCGACGGCCGCCACCCGATCGTCGAAGCCGCCTTACCCCGCGGCACGTTCGTCCCAAACGACTTCGACGTCGACGGCGAGACCTGCACCATGACGATCATCACTGGCCCCAACATGTCGGGCAAGTCGACCATCATGCGACAGGTCGCGCTCATCGTGCTGCTGGCCCAGATGGGTTCGTACGTCCCCGCGCGTCGCGCCCGGATCGGTGCCGCGGACGCAATATTTACACGCGTCGGTGCTATGGACGACCTGGCCGCCGGCCGCAGCACGTTCATGGTCGAAATGGCCGAGGCCGCCGAGATGCTGGCCCGAGCGACCGACCAAAGCCTTGTGATCCTCGACGAAATCGGACGCGGCACATCGACGTTCGACGGAGTCGCCATCGCCTGGGCCGTCGCCGAACACATCCAGTACCGGATCGGCTGCCGAACACTGTTTGCGACCCACTACCACGAACTGACCGATCTGGTCCGCTCTGTGCCCCGCGCGCGCAACTGCAGCGTTGCAGTCAAGGAATGGGGCGGCGAGGTGCTCTTCCTGCGCAAACTGGTCGATGGCCCAGCCAGCAAGTCCTACGGCATCCAGGTCGCGCGCTTGGCTGGACTGCCTGACGAAGTCATCGCCCGAGCCCGCGAAGTGCTTGCAAATCTTGAGGCAGCCGAACTGGATGCGGTCGGCCAGCCACGTCTGGCGCGTGTGCGCCGCAACGCACTGCGGGCCGCTACAGGGCAACTGGACCTGTTCGCCACCGCTGCCGAGGCCCCCGACCCACTGGTCGTCCGCCTTGGCGAAATCGATACCGAACGCATGACACCGATCGATGCGCTGCAGGTCTTGACGGACCTTGCTGCGGCCGCGCGCGCCAAGGTTTCCAAGGATTTAGGCGCCGGCTGACCCCGGGCGCCACGCCGGCCCGCCGGCAAGGGGACGAATGATGATTGCGACGATTGAACAGGCGCTGAATACAATTCGGGAAGGCGGCATGGTGATCCTGGTCGACGACGAGGATCGCGAAAACGAAGGTGACATCGTTGCCGCAGCGTCCACCATCACCCCGGAACAGCTTACGGTCATGGCCCGCCAGGCCCGTGGACTGATCTGCCTGGCGATGGCCCCCGATATCTGCGACCAATTGGGCTTGGAACAGATGGTTGCCCACAACACCGCGCCTTTAGCCACCGCGTTCACCATCAGCATCGACGCCCGCAATGGCGTGACGACCGGCATATCGTCCCGGGATCGTGCGACGACCATCCTCAAGGCCATCGACCCAGCCGCCGCCCCCGCCGATTTCGTCACCCCAGGGTCCATCTTCCCGCTTCGGGCTGCCCCAGGTGGTGTGTTGTCGCGCACTGGCCAGACCGAAGGTTCCGTCGATTTGGCGCGACTGGCCGGACTACCGCCGGCGGGCGTGATTTGCGAGGTGCTTCGCGAAGACGGCACGATGATGCGCCTGACAGAACTGCAATCCTTTGGCGAACTCCTGGGGATGCCCGTGTGTACGGTTGCGGACCTGGTGGCCTACCGGTTGCGCACCGAAAAGCTGGTCCACGAGGTAGCAATAGCGGACCTGCCAACCGATTTCGGCGACTTCCGTCTTCGCGCGTTTTCATCCAGCCTGAACGACCGCACCCACCTCGCGCTGGTGCTGGGCGACGTGTCCGGCGACGAACCGGTATTAGTGCGCGTCCACCGGGCGAACTTCCCCGGTGACACATTCCAGTTCCGCGAGGGCCGTGGGCGAGCGGACGTCGAAATCGCCTTGGCGAAGATCAGCGAAGCGGGCCGCGGCGTTTTCTTGTACCTGAACCGCGAGGAAACCGGCGCCGATCTGCTGGCGTCCCTGGAACGTGTCGCCCGCGACGAGGTTGAGCCCTCGGGCCAGTTGGACCGCGCCGTAGGCCTGGAGTCCACGATGACGTTCAGGGATTTTGGCGTCGGTGCCCAGATCCTGCGGGAACTGAACCTGAGGCGCCTGCGTATCCTGACCAACACTCCGAAGCGCTTCTCGGCGCTCGCCGGCTTCGGCCTGATCGCCGAGGAATTCATTTCGCTGCCGTAGGCTTTGTCCAAGTTGAACAGAGCTTTATGCCCCTACCCACCCCAGGCGTCGATCGCCCCTTGGAATTCAAGGCCCTCCCTATATACTCGTCCGAGGCTTGGCTAGGCAGGGCAAATCCGTTCGCCAGCGTCAGCCGGGCTTTCCCAAAACGGCGGGGCCTTCCGCCACGGAGCGGTGTCGGATGAACGCGTGGATCGATCGCTTGATGGACCGCTGGGTCCGCGTTAGCCTGAACCGCACCGGCACCGTCCTGCTTGTCGCGGCACTCGTGTTCGCGGTTTTGGCCGGCACTGCTTCCCGCCTGGGTTTGCGCAGCGACCTGATCGAATTGCTGCCCACTGATTCGCCTTCAGTCACCAACCTGGAGGCGCTCAAGAAACGCACGTCATCATTTTCCACATTGATCGTCGCCATCCAGGGCCATGACCTGGACTCCATGATGGCCTTCGCCGACGCACTGGTCGCCAAAGTCCAGGCGTTTCCTCCCGAACAGGTCCGCTTTGTCGACTACAGCGTCAATGAACTCAATGAGTTCTACACCCGAAACAAATTCCTGTACGCCGACCTCAACGACCTGGAACACTTCCGAGACCGACTTTCCAAGCGCCTCAAAGAAGAAACGGCCGACAACGTCTTCGAATCGCTGGACGACACGCCCAAGCCCAAGACCGACCTGGGTCTGGAAGACATCCGCGAAAAGTACGAAAAGAAGGCCAAGGAACACGACAAGTACCCCAAAGGCTACTACGTCACGCCCGATCGCGACCTGCTAGCCGTGATGATCCGGCCGCCGTCCGGGTCGTCTTCGTACGAGGACAACGTCCGTTTGGTCAAAGACGTGCATCGCGTAGTCGACGACCTGAATCCCGCAAGCTACCACCCCGACATGGTCGTCGGCTTCACTGGCGACATCCAGTCCGGCCTGGAGGAACGCGAGGCGCTGGCCTCTGACATGCAGTTCATCACGATCCTGTGTCTTAGCCTGATCCTCATCGTCATCGTCGCCTATTACCGCAGTTTCCGCGCACTACTGCTGCTTGGCACTCCCATGCTCATCGGCCTGGCCGGCGCCCTGGCCCTGGGTTATCTGGCGATTGGCTACCTGAACACCGCCACCGCATTCCTGTCGTCGATCATCGCGGGCAACGGCATCAACTTCATGATCATCATGGCCGCACGGTTCTTCGAAGAAATCCGGAAGCGCGGCCCCGAGGAACTGGACGAATCGCTGCGCGTGGCCGTACGCAACACGGTCAATTCCACGCTGATCGCCGCCGCCGGTGCCGCAATTGCCTACGGTTCCCTTTCCTTCGCCGGATTCCGCGGTTTCCGGCAGTTCGGCCTGATCGGCGGGGTCGGAATGATCCTTTGTTGGCTGGCGACGTTTGCTACCGGCCCAGCCCTGATCGCCTTCCTACACCGTCGAAAGCCTTTGGGAACTCAACGTACACGCGAGGGAAAACACCGCATCTCCACTTTCTTCGGCAACCTTGTGACGCGACACCCCCGCCAGATCCTCGTGTGGTCGATGATCGTGTCCGCGGCCGCCTTCTTGGTCATCTTGCCCTGGTCGTTCGACCCGTTCGAGTACGATTTTCGCGAATTGCGCAACCGCGTCAGCAAGGAACGTGGTTCCGCCAAGCTGTCCAACCGCGTCGACCAGATATTCAGCCTCCCGTCGGATCCGACCCCGGTTGTCGTCGACCGGCTGGATCGCGTTCAAGATGTACGAAAGGCCATCTTGGATGCTCCAGACGCGCCGTTCCTCGTCGGGGGTGTCACAACGCTGTTCCAGTTCCTGCCAAAGGACCAGGCGGCCAAAATCGATGTGCTAGCCGACCTGCGCCGGTTGATCGACGGCAAGATTGACTTCCTGGCGCAGGCAGACCGGGACCTCCTTGAAGAATACCGCCCACCGGAATCGCTGCGCATCCTGGGCCTGGAAGACATCCCCGAGGCCGTTGCGCGCCCGTTCACTGAAGCCGACGGCACGCGTGGGCGGGTCTTGTACGTGTATCGACACAAGAAGGAAAGCCTGCTCAACGGCCGATACCTGTTGAAATTCGCAAGCCTTTTACGATCGGTCGAGGTCCCAGACACCCTGATAATCGCCACCGGCCAGCCCATGATTTTCGCCGACATGATCGAAGCCGTACTCCACGACGGAGTCCGCGTGACGATCGCATCACTGCTAGGGTTGGCACTGATGCTGTCTCTCGCGTATCGATCGTTTCGCGAAACGTTAGCCGTCATGACCTCGGTCATCCTGGGAACAGGCTGGATGATTGGCCTGGCGGCGCTCTTCGGCATGAAACTTAACTTCTTGAATTTCGTGGTTATTCCCATCGGTCTAGGCATCAGTGTCGACTACGGCGCCAATATCTTGAACCGGTACAAAATCGAGGGTCCCGGCCGCATGGACGCGGTGTTCCGTTCGACGGGCGGCGCCGTTTTCCTGTGCGCGTTGACCACCATCATCGGGTACGCAACCCTGATCACCTCGACTAACATGGCGCTCCAGACGTTCGGGATCATGGCTGACATGGGCGAAATTTGCTGCATCCTGGCAGCCGAGGTCATGATGACGGCCTTGGTCGTCTGGTGGGACCAGGGACGCCGGGCCCGCACCTGAGCCGGATCACCACAGACCCGAACCATTCAATAAGATCACTCCTTGCAACCTGTGCGCCAACCCCATAAAGTTTCCGCCGGTATTGGATCAATCGGGTCAGACATGCCTACCGAGAATCGACAAGACGACGCCCCCGCAGACGACCGCGCAACGCGCGTCACCCACGTACACCAGATTCTGCAGCCGCTGTCCGACGGCCGGGAATGTCTGGTCGTCGTGTACGGTCACAACATCGGGCGCAAGTTCGACATGTTGGAGGATGTCATAACGATCGGGCGGGACCCCGACAACACGATCTTGCTGGAATCCGATTCGGTGTCCCGCCGTCACGCTCGTATCGAACGCTTCGGTGAACACCGGTGGGTCATCGACCTGAACTCGACCAATGGAACCTATCTAGACGACGTCCCTGTCCAACCGCGCCTGCGTTTTTCCAGTGGCCAATTCATAAAGATCGGTGAGACCATCTTCAAGTACCTGGCAGGAAATGACATCGAGGCTTCGTACTACGAGGAAATCCACCGCCTGGCCGTTACCGACGGGCTTACCCGAATCCCCAACAAGCGGGCGCTGAACGAATTTCTGGACCGCGAGGTGATCCGTGCGCGGCGCCACAATCGCCCGCTGGCCCTCATGATGATGGACATCGATCATTTCAAACAGGTCAACGACACGCTGGGGCACTTGACCGGCGATGTCGTGCTACGCGAACTGGCCGCGCTGATTGCCGAACGGGTCCGCCACGATGAATTATTTGCACGATATGGTGG
>CAZHDQ010000096.1:0-8398 GCA_964531595.1 uncultured Anaeromyxobacteraceae bacterium | reverse complement strand
CGAGGTGTTTTGCGAACTGTCGCGACGGTTCTTCGGCCTTGAGCCGCTGGTCGTGGGCCCGGGTACCCGTACTGGTATATCGATTGCGTACGAATCGCCTCGCGATGTCGGCGCCGATCGCGTGGTCAACGCGGTCGCCGCCCACGCGCGGTTTGCGAGCGATCTGGTGATCGTGGATTTCGGCACCGCGACGACGTTCGATGCCGTGTCCGCACAGGGGGAATACCTGGGCGGTGTCATTGTTCCAGGCGTGACGGTAAGTCTCGACGCGCTGTTCCAGCGGACCGCGAAACTGCCGCGGGTTGAAGTTGCCCGGCCCGACAGCGTGATCGGGCGGAACACCGTGCACAGTATCCAGTCGGGCGCCTTCTACGGCTACCTTTCGATGGTCGAGGGGTTGGTCGCCAGGATGAAGGACGAAATGAACCCGCCTGTACACGTGATCGCAACCGGTGGTCTGGCCGGGTTGGTCTGCGCGGACAGCGCCTTCGTGGATGCGATCGACCCGAACCTGACGCTGCACGGATTGCGCTTGATCTGGGATCGCAATCGCGAGGCGCCCATCGGGAAGCCGGCGCGCTAAAAGATTGTGAGGAAGTCTTAGACCGGCGCGGCGTGGCGCGGCGGGCGCTCGGTGGTCATGTTGCGTGGTGCCGGGCCAACGGGTACGATTCCGCCCGGGTGCCTTTTCGGGCATGGAGCAAGTCGATGATGGTTCGGCGTTGGATTCGGGTTCTCGTGGTCGCAATGTCGATCGGCATGATCGGCTGGCTGGCGTCGACTGCCAGGTTCGAGTCCCGGTCGCGGGTGTTTCAGTCGGTTGGCACACCGGAGGCCGAGGCTGGCGAACGTGTGCCCGGGCCCCTGGGTAAACTGAGGCTGTTGACGCGCAGCATCGGCTGGATTCATTCCTCATACGTACAGCCGGCCCGTGCCAAGCCGCGCGCCATGCTGATAGGGGCGTTACGGGGGGCCGAAGGTACGATCCCGGACATGATGGTCACGCCGGATAACGACGACCCGGATCTCGCCGGAGCGGTCGAGGTCCGGATGGGCGACCAGGTGCGGCGCTTCGTGATAGGTGATGTCAACTCACTGTACGAAATGAACTGGCGACTGCTGGACGTGTTCGCGTTTGTGGCCGAGCACCTGCCGTCGGACGTCAAGCCGGAAGACGTCGAATATGCCACGATTAACGGGATGCTGTCGCCACTGGACGAGCATTCCACCTTTCTGTCGCCCGAAGCCTATCGCGAGATGATGCTGGACACCCAGGGGCATTTCGGTGGCCTGGGGATTGTGATCACCAGCCGCCAGGGGTTCGTCACCGTCGTTTCGGTGATGGATGGAACGCCAGCGGCAGGGGCGAGCCTGCGGACCGGTGACCAGATCGTCGAGATCGGCGATGAATCGACGATGAACATGGACCTGACGGCGGCCGTGTCGCGGCTGCGTGGAAATCCGGGGACCGATGTCACGATCCAGGTGGAACGCAACGGATGGGTCGATCCCAAGACGTTCACACTGACACGGGCCGAGATCCGGGTTCGCGGGGTCACGTCCGAAAACCTGGGCGACGGGGTCGGCTATGTCCGCATCCGCAACTTTCAGGAGGACACCTACGACTCGGTCGCGCGGGCGGTCGGTAACCTGAAGGACGCCGGGGCGGTCCGGGGGCTGGTGATAGACCTTCGCCAGAATCCTGGCGGGCTGTTGGACCAGGCTGTCGATGTCTCCAATCTGTTCGTGAAAGATGGGGTCCTCGTCGTGACCGAGGGCGAGGGCCAACGCATGCGGCAGGAATACAAGGCGGATGGCGAAGCCCCGTTTGCCGACCTCCCGATAGTCGTCTTGATCGATGGCGGCAGTGCCAGTGCGGCCGAGATCGTCGCCGGTGCCCTGAAAAATACCAACCGCGCCCTGGTCGTGGGCACCACCTCGTTTGGTAAAGGAACGGTCCAGGTCATGTACGACGTGGCCGATGGCGCCCTGAAGTTGACTGTTGCCCAGTACCTGACGCCCGGGGACTTGTCGATCCAGGGGGTCGGGGTGTCGCCTGACCTTGAACTGCTGCCGGTCGCCGTAGGCAAGCGCCACGTGACGATGGGCCTACTGGACCAGCGGCGGCCCCGCGACCCGAAGCGCAAGTTGGAGCCGTTCGGCGCGGTGTCAGAGGACCATCCGTTGATGAGGCTGTTCTACTTGGTCAAGGACGTACACGAGGACGAGGGCGAAGAGGACGAACCGCCCGTCGAGGATAACGATAAATTTCGCCGAGACGAGGTCATTGACATGGCCGCCCTCCTGGTGGGGCATCTCGGGGGGCCAGTGGGCCGCAGTGGTCTGGTCGCGGCCGGCCGGGTCCTCGGGGATTGGGTCAGCGCGCAGGACCGGCAGATTGCGGCGCGCCTGGAAGAATGGGGTGCGGAATGGTCGTCGGGGCCGGTGCAACCCGAGGCCCCGGTTCGCATCGACTGGTCGGTCGTTCCCGATGGGGCCCTGAAGGCTGGCAGCGAGGTGCGGTTGCGCCTATCCGCGGTCAACCAGGGTACCGAACCGCTGTTCCGCGCGCATTGCCTGACCGAATCGGACAACGGCTTCCTGGACGGGCGCGAGTTCGTTTTCGGGCGGCTTGACCCGGGACAACCGGTCGTCCGCGAGGTGCCTCTCAAGGTGCCGACAGATGCCTGGGACCGCGAGGACCAGGTGCGATTCCGGCTGTACCAGGAGGCGCAGGAAACCGCGAGTCCCCCGCCTGTAGAAGTTCACGTCCGGGGACTACCCCGGCCGCAGTTCGCATATGCGCTCCAGGTGCAGGATTCGGGTGGGGATGGGCGCCTGAACGCTGGCGAATCGGCCACTGTGATTGTCGACGTGCGCAATATCGGCCGGGGACCTTCCGTGCGGACCCTGGTGACCCTGCGCAATCCGGAGCAGGTCGCCGGGCTCAACATCCGGACTGGTCGGGTGCGCCTGGACGACGGAATCCCGGTTGACGGTGCGGCGCAAGCACGTTTCCGGATCGAGGTGCGTCCCGACATGGCACCGGGGCCGGTCGAATTGGAGGTCGGGATCCTGGACACGCGCCTGCGCGAGTTCCTGACCGAGAAGATCGAGTTGGATATTGGGCCAGCAACTGAATCGGTACCGCATTCCCCGCCCGAGGCCCGACGCGTCACAATCGAGGGGACTCCGATTCGGGCCGCCGCGTCCGTGTCGTCGCCGGCTCTGTTCAATGTGCCCGCCGGGTTCCTGCTGCGGTCCACGGGGCAGGTTGGTGCATTCATCAGGGTCGACGTCGGTCCCGAGCGGTTCGGATTCGTGGCGGTGGAAGCGGTCGAAGCGGAGCCAAACGTGGTTCGCTTCTCAACGCTGCCCGCCACGCCGTTGCCGACCCACGTGCAGCCCGATCTCGATCCGACTTTTTCCTTGCTGGATGCGCGAGGCGATGACGGGCGCCCGCAATTGGCCATAACGGGCAAGGTCCGTTTCGCGGGCCACGACGGGGAGGCGCGTCGCAAGGTGCTGGTATTTCGCGGGAAGGACAAGGTTTTCTTCTGGACGCGAAAGGGGCCGACGAACGAGGCCGTAATTGATCTCGACGCCGTCGTTCCCTTGGTGGAAGGACAAAACGACTTGGTGGTGTACGCGGTTGAGGGTAAGGACCGGTCCGTGGTCCGCCGCTACTCCACGTTCGTGGAGCGTTGGACTAAACCAGAGGCTGCCGGCGAGACCGGCGCTGGGGAGCCGTGACATGGAAGCGAGTCCTCGTGAATCCGGCCGTTGTGGTCCCAGGGCGGGCCCGTCGAAGCAGGATGTGCGTGTCGTTGAGGCCGGTTGGGTTCGGATGGGGCCGACTGGCCGGTTGGTGCGTGTCGCGTCGGAGGAGGCGCGGTTCCTCCAGCACGACGTGCTGATGGTGCGGACCGAACGCGGCGACCTGCTCGGCAAAGCGATTGCGGATTCGGCGCGTGAAGGGCTTGCGGCAGATCGGTACTGCCGCGTTGTCCGGCGTTTGCCGCCGGCCGAGGCCGCGAGTCTGGAGTCTCGGGACGAGGTCCGTCGGCAGGAGGCGCGCCAAGCCTTTGTTGACTTGGTGCGCCGGCATGACCTGGACATGCATTTGTCCGAGGTCGAAACCTTCTGCGGTGAGCCGCGCCTCCTGTTCTATTTCACGTCCCCAGGACGGGTTGATTTTCGGGCGATGGTCCGCGATCTGGCGACCCAGTTGCGGGCACGGATCGAACTGCGCCAGGTGGGGGTCCGGGACGAGGCGCGGTGTACCGGGGGCCTGGGGCCGTGTGGTCAACCGCTTTGCTGCGCGACGTTCCTACGAGAGTTCACTGCGGTAACGATCCGGATGGCCAAGGTACAGGGGTTGGTACCGAATCCGCAAAAGGTGTCAGGGCTGTGTGGCCGCCTGATGTGCTGCCTGGCCTATGAGCACGACGTGTACCTGGAACTGATTAGGGTGTTCCCGAAGGTCGGTGCGGTCGTGAACACCGCGCAGGGTGAAGGGAAGGTCAAGGAACTTCTGGTTTTGCGGGGGCTCGTAAAGGTCGCACTGGGCCCGGGTCAGTTCGTTGAAGTACCCTTGGACGAAATCGTGCCACCGGGCGGCGTCGGGTCCGAAGCGACGGTCGGCGAGGGCGAGGCTGAAACCCCGGTGGATGTCTCTCAAGGTCGCGAACCGGTGTCTCGTCCTCCCAGGCCGCCCAAGGATGTTACGGGTGGGCGGCGTCCCCGACGAGAAGGTGGCGGAGTCCGTCGCGCCCGTCAAGATGGCGATCAGCGGGCGAAGGAACCGGGGACGGAACCCGGAACCGGGAAGGAGTGAGGCCCGCGTGGCCCGCACTGGAGGGCCGTTGTTCTGGAGGCGGGATGCTGTTCGATTCGCACGCACACCTGGAGCCGCATCGCTACCGAGAACCGATTGATGCCGTGATTGCCCGGGCGTTCGACGCTGGGGTGTCGGGTATCGTGCATGTTGGCAGCGGTGCCGATCCGGAGGTGTTCGAGGAGGCCGTGGCACTTGCGGCCAGGGAGCCCCGGATCCGTGCGGCGATTGGGTGCCATCCGCACGAGGCCGATCAGGCGACCGATGCGACTTTCGATGCCGTTGTCCGGCTCGCGTCGCGGCCGGAAGTCGTGGCGGTCGGTGAGATTGGGCTTGATTATCACTACGATTTCGCAACGCGTGAAGGGCAGCGTCGGGTATTCGAGCGCCAACTGACCATCGCCGCGGACTCAGACCTGCCGGTGGTGATCCACTGCCGCGAAGCCCACGAGGACTGCCTGGCGATCCTGGACGAAGCCCGGCTCTCGTCGCGCCCAGGTGTCATTCACTGCTACACCGCGGACATCGGGATCGCGCGTCGCTACGTGGATCGCGGTTTCCTGATATCCATTCCCGGGGTGGTCACTTTCGCCGGGGCGGGGCCGCTAATCGAGACTGTCCGCGAGTTGCCGATTGATCGCATGTTGATCGAGACCGATGCCCCTTTCCTGGCGCCAGTGCCGATGCGGGGACGCACCAATGAACCAGCGTTCGTGCGCTACACCGCCGAGGCGGTTGCCAGGATCAAGGGATTGCAGGTGGCTGACGTGGCTCGCGTTACCGAACTCAACGCCCGGCGTCTTTTCGGACTGGATGTCGCGGATACCCTGGAGCCGCGGTTGGTCTACCCGATTAGGGATGCGCTGTACATCAACATGACCAATCGTTGCACCCTGCGGTGTACGTTTTGTCGCAAGTTTCAGGATTGGGTGGTCAAGGGGCACAACCTGCGCCTACCCGAAGACCCTTCCGTTGAGGCGATACGCGCGGCGCTGGAGGCCGAGGGTGTGGAACGGTACGCCGAGGTCGTGTTCTGCGGCTACGGCGAACCTTTGCGGCGCATCGATGCGGTCATCGAGCTGGCGCGGGGGCTGAAGGAACGGGGTCTCAAGGTGCGGATCAACACCGACGGGCTGGCCAATCGGGTACATGGTCGCGACGTCTTGCCGGAACTGGCCGGGCTGGTCGACGCGATCAGCATTTCTTTGAACGCCCCCGATGCCGCGACGTACGCGCGCATCTGCCTGTCCCAGTTCGGGGAATCGGCTTACGACGACGTGTGTGCCTTCATCCGACGCGCCCGAGATTTCATTCCCGACGTCACTGCCACTGTGGTCGAGTTGCCCGGAATGGATATCGAAGCGTGCCGGCGCAAGGCAGAAGACGAACTGGGAGTCCGGTTCCGCCCGCGACCCTACGATGACCTCGGCTGATCCAGGCGGCTGGACTGGACACGACCGGCGCGTCCAATTCTGTCCAGTCCAGAGGCTTGGTTCACAGAAGTGAGTCGGTCGTCAATAAATAACGAATCCAGTCGGTTATAAATGTTTTCGTGCGGGCGTCAGGTCGGCATGCTTCGTGGAGTCTAGTGACGAGTCCAAATGCGGAGTTCGCCGATGTCGTCCTCGCTGTTACTGATGACCTTTCTTGTTTCGCTATCTGTTGCGGGTGGGTTTCGTGGCGATTGCCCGCCCCAGGCGCCGCCAGATATTGGAGCAAAAGAACCGGCACATGTGCCGTCGCCCGCTGTCGATATACGCGTCGTCCAGGTCAATCGGGCGGGTCCAGATGAACTGTGCGCGCTGCCCGGTGTCGGCCCGGCGCGCGCCCAGGCAATCATCCACGCGCGTCAACGCCGGCCTTTTTCCAGGCTGTCGGACCTTGGGCGGGTAAAGGGACTGGGACCCAAGCGGGTCCAGGCCCTCGCAGGCCGCATCGGTTTCGACCCGCCGGTGCGGGGGCGTGACGGGGAACCCGGTCCGGGTTGACGTGTGTGGTTGGCGATCAGGCCTAGGGGTCCATCCGGGGCCGCGGTCAGGGCAACGGTGCCCAGCCGACGACGACTACGCGGTTGTTGTTCGCGTCGGCCACGTACAGCCGTTCACCGTCACCGCTCCTCGTGATGCCCAGGGGGTAGGCGAACCGGCCGGGTGCATCGCCGTAGCCACCGAACCGCGCCAGTACGGTCCCGTCGGGTCGCATGCGGACCAAGCCGTGCTGGTACGAATCGACAATGACGTACGTCCCGTCAGGTAGCACTGCTGCACCGTAGGGTTGGTTGAACGCAGTACCGTCGCCTGGGGTCACGTTGCGAAGCCACCGGCCGCCGGGCGAAAACACCTGGACCCGGTTGTTGCCGGTGTCGCAGACCAGGATCTCGCCATTTTGGCCCGTGGTCACGCAGGAAGGGGCCCGGAACTGGCCGGACAGGCGGCCATACTCGCCGAAGGCAAAACGGAACACGCCGCCCTGGCTGAATACCTGGATGCGGTGATTGCCGGTGTCAGCAACGTACAAGGTTGTGCCATCCGGGGACATGGCGACGTCCTTGGGCTGCTCAAATTGTGCAGGGGCGGCGCCACGTGTCCCCAGCGACCACAACGGCACGCCGGACAGGCTGAAGGCCTGGATGCGGTGGTTACCGGTATCGGCCACCAACAGCCGATCGGTGTCGACTGCGAGCCCGCGTGGCTGGTTGAAGCGACCCATGTCGGTCCCCTGGCCGCCGAAAGTCGCCTGCAGGTTACCGCCATTGTCGAACACCGAAATACGGTGGCGTCCTTTATCGCTGACGAAGAAGCGTTTCTCGTCCGGGGCCAACGCGACCGCGTCCGGTGCCATCAGCACGTCCGCCGCGTGGGGACGGCCTGTCCAGAAGGCCAGCGCCTGCATCGTGCGGGCGAAGTCGCAGGTGCCGCCACGGCAGTCCCCCAGGTGGCCCATCGAACCACAATCCATTGGAATGGCGCAGGAATCTGGCATGCACGTGCTCGTCACGTGGAAATCGGACAAAAAGACGCCACGCCCGTCGTTGTGCTCGCCGTCCACAGAATCGAACGCGAACATCCAACGGGCGGTCCGCCCTGCCAAGGCGTCCACCCCAACTGTGATCCGTTGCCACGATCGCATCGGGAACCCGGCGGGTTTTGCCCACACCAGATAGGTACCGCCATCGGTTTGGGCGAACACCTGGAAGCGGTCCGACCCGGCGGTCGGCTCGACATCCATCCACGTGGCGAAGTCTAGGTCAAGCGCAACCCCGGCCGGCAAGTTGACCGCCGGCCCGGTTGCTGTTCCTATGTTGTGACCGCCGTCGTCGAATTCGGTCGCTTCGGCGTTTCCATAGTACAGGGCCGTCGTCCCGGACCCGCCCGGCGGCACCGCCAGTCGCCAACCGACCTCGGCGTCGGCTGGCTGGGCCAAGAACCCGTCCCAGTTCGAAGTGAACGGCGCCGAAAACACGGTTGTCGTGCAGCAGCCAGGCGCCACGAGGCCCTGTTGGGTGCATCGCCCGAACGGCTTTCCGATGCATGTACCTTTCGTACAGGGGTCGTTGTCGTC
>CAZHDQ010000095.1:0-8441 GCA_964531595.1 uncultured Anaeromyxobacteraceae bacterium | reverse complement strand
GCGCTACTGCCGCTACCGCGACCACCAGCCATCCATATTTCCGGATCATCTGTTCTACCTCATTTTGAGAAGCACATTTCCATCGCCGAAACACCGGCCGGATTCTAATTGCAAGGGTAAACAAACACAAGTCTCACTTATTCCCGCCCTTTGGTATCACCGGGAAGGATGGCGGTGAAGCACATGGCCAGCAGCAGGATGTTCATGGCGTAAAACGTCCACAAGATGAGCAGAAGCGGGGTCGCCAACGAGCCGTAGAGGGCTCCGAACTGGGAAATCTTGGTCACATAGAAGGCGAAGGCATCGCGGGCCGTTTCCCACAAGACGAAAAATAGCAGGGCACCGGCCAACCCATGAACAAGGCGGGGGCGCATCAGGCCGGGTGCGTACAGGACCGCCAAAAACGCCAGTGGGACCGGTAGCCACGCCAGGAAGACGTTCAATAGCGCGTTTTCGCGAAGTAACTGGTCGAGCGTGCGGCCCTCCCAGGCCTGGAGCAGCGAGTCCGCAGCCATCATCGAGTGGTGCGCCACGAACAACACGACGACGACCCCGATGATTATGACCGAAAAGATCGCCCGTGAAACCAGGAAGCGGCGGTTGCGATCGACGACAAAAATGCTTTTCATCGCGTGTTCCAGGGCGCCGAAGACCGCACTGGCCCCGCCGATCAAGACGCCGGTGCCCACCAGTCCGATCTGGACGCGGCGGTCGATCAGTGCCTGGACGGTGGACTCGACTCGTTCGGAGGCCACGGGCGAGAAGTGCTGGGCCCATTGCGTCAACTGGCCCACGACTGCGTCGAGTTGGACCGAGTCGGGGCCCAGGAAATGCGCGACATAGCCGGCGGCCGATACCATCAGAACGATGAACGGAGCCATCGATAAAAGCGCGAAAAAAGACAGCGACGCGGCGTGGTCAAACGCATTCGAATCCAGAAAACGCTTGATGGTCGCCCGACCCAGGCGAAATGCCGCCAGCACACCTGCCCACATCGCGTCGATTGCCCGGTTAAACCAGGGGCGACCGGGTGGGGGAGGCGGGCCATCGGGCATCGGGTGAGGCTCCTGCGGGAATCGGGTCGATCCTAGCAAGGATGGGGGCAGGTCGGAAGGGCGGTGGATTGTGAACCAGGCACAGTGGCGTCAGCGCCAGTCCGGCTGGGCCCAGGTGTCAACCTTATTGATGATGGGGAACTGGTAGCGGCCATCCTGGGTCATGATCCACACCCGCCATTTGCCGGCGCGGTCGGACACGAACGCCAGATAGCGGCCGTCTGGCGACCAGCAGGGGTCCTTGTTGCTGCCCTGGCCCTGGGTCAGACGCGTCATGTTGCCCGACAGATCGACGGTGAACAGGTCCAAGACGAATTCGTCCATGCCGGCGAACACGATCAAGCCGTTTGGGCCGAAGCGGGGCGTAATGTTGTACTGGCCTGCCATCGTCAGGCGGCGCTCTCCGGTGCCGTCGGCCTGGATCACGTGGATCTGTGGCCGTCCGGTGCGCGATGAAACGAACGTGATCAACCGGCCGTTGGGCGACCACGACGGGGACACCTCGTCCCACTCGCTTTCGGTCAGGCGCACGGTCTCCTTGCCGGTCTTAGGGTCCAGCAACACCAGATCGGACTGGCCGTCCATGTCCACGGACGCGACGATGCGCTTGCCATCGGGCGAGAACTGGGCGCCACGATACTCCCGGTCGTCGTGGGTGATGCGCCGTTCGTCCAGGTACAACTGGGGGATGCCGGGCAAAAACGACGTGTACAGTACGCCGCCAGGCGCCCATCGAGGGAACATGTTGGCGGATCCGTTGGCGACCCGGGTCGACAGCCCCGACCCGTCCATGTCCATCGTCTCGATTACACGCTCCCAGTTGTCCTTCTTTCGGGTCACCACGATCTGCGACCCAAAGATTCCCGGGGTGCCGGTCACGGCCTCGATCACGCCGTTGGCGAACGTGTGAACCGCCCTACGCAGGGAATTTCTGGCCACACCCGACTGTGACTGGCCCTTGACCGTCATCGTGAGCTTTCCATTGACGTCATAGAGGCGAAATTGCAGATCCAGGCCCTTTGCGCCGGCAGCGATCGTGCCCTTGACCAGGTAGCGTGCCCCGATGTTGAACCAGGCGGGCCAGGCTGGCGCCCCCATGCCCTCTTTTACCGGATCGGCTAAAAACGACGCGGCGTCCAGGATCTTGAAGTACCCGGACAGCGTCAGGTCGCGATCCAGGATGCGACCGGCCTCGGCGCAGGCCTTTTCGCCAGCCGGGCACTGGATCGGGGCCAGGGCGATTGGGTCCAGCGCGCGGGCGGACGGCCCTACGACGACGTGAATCGATTCGAACAGGTCCCCGGAGTTGGGTCCGGTCGAAACGGGTTCAGGAACCTGGGCCGCGGCGGAAAACGCCCACAGGGAGGCGGCAGTCGACAGGTACAACGCGGCCCTAAAGGCCAGTTTAGACATGGTCAATCCTCCTGTGTGGCGCGGCAGGCGCCGGGGCAGCGCAAAGGCACGATCAGTTGTTGCGACAAGCATTGTTGCAGTTCAGGGTGGCCCCGTCGCTGTTCAGCAGTTCGCACTGCTGGGTGCATTCGGTGGTCGAGGTCGTGCAGACGTAAGCGCAACTGGTGGCGCCGGGTGCCTTGACGCAGGCCTCCAGACAGTCGGCAGGCGCCGCCGCACACAGGTCGTAGCAGAACTCGGGGTTGTCCTCGAAGATCCGGGCACATCGGTCCTGGCAATAGAAGGGCTTGGACCGGAACACGATCTCCAGGCGGTCCGAGTACTCAAGTGGCGACGTGAACTGGATCGCGTTTTCGGTACGCTCGCCTAATTCAAGGTCGAACAGCACGCAGTCGGGCGCCGCCTTGACCAGGAAGTATTCGGAGTCAGGGTCGTTCGCGGACGTGCCCTTGACCAGCGGTAGGCAGTTGCCCTTGGCGTCCTGCTTCGCGCATCTGCCATCGGCGTCGTACTTGAAGACCTCGATGAATTCGCCGGCCGAGCAGATGTCGCTGCAACCGGGTTTGCCTTCGAAGGTCTCCTGGCACGCGCCAAAGCAGTCATCCTGGACGCAGGCGGCCTCGCACTTCGCGGTGTCGTTGAAGGTCGCGATGCACTTGGACAGGCACGACCACTCCATCGGGCGCGGCAGGCACACCTTGGTCAGGATCGGGATGACCAGGTTCGCGATCTCCTCCAGCGACGGGCCGATGCCCTCGTCTGCGCAGATGTTCGCGAATTGGCCGAAGCGGCCCATGCCGAACGACTTGGAGACCCTCTTGTACCGCATGCCGAGGTCGGCCTTGCCGTAGCTGCTGAGGCAGCCGTAGGTCATCGGTGAGCGCTGCGAGTATTTGTCGCACTTGCAGTCGTAGTAGCGGCTGACCAGCGCGTCCACGTCGTCGACCTGGTACAGCCCGGTCGACTGGTCCACGTTGCCCGCGGAATCCAGTACGATGTCGCCGCTGATCGCTGCGAACACGACCTGTGCCGGGTCGGCCTTGAGCGATCTCAGTCGGTTGACGGTCGAGTCGGTCGAGTACAGCGGGCAGTTACCGCGCACGAATTTACCGTTAACCAGGCATTTAGAGGGGTCGCATTGACCCTTCGACGGATCCTGGCCCGCCAGACAACCATTCTCGTCGCGCAAGCAACTGCAATAACTGTATTTTTCCGCAAGGACGCACTGGGCGTCAGTCAAAATCTGGCCCGTGAACTCGTCCCTACGTTCGCAACGGTCGGGCGCCGAGCAGTCTTCCTCGTCTGAAACAACGACGACCAGTAGGTAGGCGTCGTCGCGCAGGAAGCGCTTGGCCTGGTCGGCGTTTTCACCCTCGGGGTCCAGCGCCATCCAAGCGGCGCGCAAGCCCTGTTCCTGGTTGCCGCAGACGTCGTCTTGCAGGGCGCCGATCGTCGCCATGCATATGAATAACTGCTCAAACACCGTAGTACGGGCGAGTTCGCGGGCGTCGAATTCGGCGTCCGAGTCGCCCAGCGGCAGGTTTTTCCAGGCCGGGTTCCAGTCGGGATGGCCGTCCCAGCCGCCCTCAATCCAGTCCTTGAGCCACTGGTCCGCCACCGTCGAGTTCAGGATCTTCGGGCCGTTCTTGGGGCAGAACCGGGTCGGCGGCGGGCGCATGCAGCCGGAATTGGCCGTGCTGCCAGATGGCATAAGGCATCGGTAGGACGAATCACCGAACTCCGCAATGCACCGATCGGTGCAGTCGTAAGTGCTGTCGCAGGCCAGGAAGCACAGGAAGTCCTGCTTCGGGAATTGGGCCATGCATTCCATCTGGCACGCCTTGCCGGCCCCGGCGGCGCAGGCCGTGGAACACTTGCCCTGGTCGAACAAGTAGGTTTCGCAGCGATCCTGGCAGGTCCAGTCCGAGGCGCAGACGTCGTTGCAACCGTCGGTCTTCGCCGCAGCGCGACAAACGTCGATGCAGGACCCACCGGCCGCTTGGCATCGCGAGGTACACGTTGTTTCGTCGCCCAGGTATTCCGTGCATACGTCGACGCAATCCACGCCACGGCAGGCCAAGCCGCAGTCAACGGACGCCCTGATCGTGGCGTTCGATACGCAGGCGTTAGGAGCGCAGGTCCCGTCCTCGCACATCGACGGGGTCTCGCCGGTACTGGTTTTAAGGCATCCGTCTGGAGTGCCGAACACGCGGGCGCAGGTTTCAGGGTCGGTTTCCCGGTTGCACCGGTAGCGGCAGTAGGACTGGACGCTGCGGAGCACGTCGCCTTCGTAGGGGTCCGAACCCAGGGCCGAAGGTTTGTCGCAGGTGTAGAGGTTCTCGGCGGTGCTGGCCACGCAGTCCCAGTTCTGCGCGTCGGGCAGGGCCGGGTTGTTGTGGCAATCCTCGGGGCGTAGGCACGCGTATTGGCGGCTCTCGACGCAGTCGATCAGGAACTCGGCCGCCGGCTTGTACAGGAACTTGCCGCGTACGGCGACATCGGGCTTGTTCGGGTTGAACGCGCAGACGTTCGTCGACGTGACAGCCAATTGCATGTCGATCGCGGTGTATTTTTGGAACACCTCCAGGAACGCCGCGAAACTGTCGGCGAGGCTCTGCTGTTCTTGGCACATCGACGGCGAGTCGTCGATTACCCAGAGGATGTCCAGCTTGGCGGGCTTACCCCGGTCGCGAAGCTCCTGGATTTGCACCTGGTACGACGTCGTCAGATTGCGGACCGGGACCTCGTTGCAGGCCGTGAAGACCGCGACGACGACCGCCGCCATCAGAAAGGTGCGCGTGCTCATGCCGGATACCCCCGCGAAAACACTCAAGGCTGCATCTTACAGGAGTCGCGTGATTCCGGTCAAGATCGGCGGGAGGTTCCGGGCGTTATCACGCACCAAGGCCTAGGTGGGCTTCGACCTGGTCCTTTCCACCCAGGAGCGCGGCACAGACCGGGAACGCCCGGCGCGCCTGTTCGGACATCGCCCCGACCAGTGTACGGATGTCCCATTGGGCGTGCTCATCTTCCCGCAACCTGCTGATATGATAGAATTCACGTAGGTTGGTGGTCAGTACTGTGCGGCGCCGGTGGGCATTGGTCCAGGCGTAGGCGGCGGCAGGCTTGTCGGCCCCCAAAAGCGCCACCAACTCCCTGGCATCCGCGTCCGCTTCCTGCACGAGGTCCGTCAGCCCCGCCTTGGCGATCGCCGGCGGGATCGTCAGGCCCAGGTTCGGGTCGTACGCCAGACAGGTCAGGCTGGTCATCCGATGGCGCTTGAACTGGCCGAACGCTGCCGCCGACATCACCAGTTCGAAGGTCATCAGGCCGTGCTCGAACTCCCTGGGCAGCGCATCGTGGACCCCCATCCGGTGGGTCGCCGCCTGGAACAACCGCCGACGGCCCGCCTCGTCCAGCCCACCGACCCGGGTGATCGCCGTCGCTAGATCGCCCTCCAGGTCCCCCATCGCCATCGCAGCCAGGATCCGGGTGTCACCGTCCTTTGTCGCGTCCACCATGCGTACCGTGGGCATGTCGCTGATTGGCGACGGCGCGGTTGGCTCGGGGAGCACAGCGCGGACCGCCGCAGCGAAGTCGTCGGCGCGGCACAGATCGTAGGGTCCAGGGTCCATGTAGCGCAGCAGTGACGGAGCGATTGGCGTTGCCAGATTCAGTAATTGCGTCGCCAGTTTGCGAACCTCTGCCAGGGGGTTGCCCGACAGTCGCAAAATCACGTGTTCCAGCGACCGGGCGTTCAGCGTCATGCCCAGTTGTCCCAGCACCGCCAGTGGCAACACGTAACGGGCGTCTTCGCCAGCTAGTTTTGCGTCCACCCCCGATGCCACCAGCGCGTCCAAGATCCGCTGGTATCGGTCGAAACCCCGCATCGAGTAGTCGCGGAACGGCTGATCGAGGCCCGCCGCCGCCCACTCGTCGGGGACTCGGAAGTCCCGTCCCAGCCGGACGTAGCGCTGGGATTTTTCGGTGTACGAGGCCAGGCGATGGGCCTCCAGGGCCTCGATCGCCAGCCGCGACACGTCGATAACGTCGAAGTTGAATACCGCGTGCTCGGCGACCGAGTGGTGGCCCAACCCGAACACAATCCGCTTGTTCATCGCGCGCGCTCGGGCGACATCCTCGCGGGCCAATCGCCGCAGCGTGTCGACGGGCCGAGCGTCGCGCGAGATGCGGGCGTAGGCGGCAGACAGGGTCTCGGGGGTCAGATCCGGGGGCTGCGGACAGGCGCGGGCCAGTTCCGCCAGTACCTCGGCATCAAGGTTGTAGCCGGCCAGGACGATTCGGGGCATGGGTTCCTCTGGTTGCAGTAGAACGTTCGACCGGATTGTAGCGCGAAAGGCGACAGGCTGGGAATCCAGGGTCCTCCAAGGTAACGGTATCGGTCTGGGCGTGGCCCGCTGGCAGCCGTTTCAGTGATATCATAGCGCCGTCGTCATGAGGTCGGACGTGATCGAGCGCCTGACATGGTGCGAAGTGTCCGCAGACGCGCTGCGGGCCAACCTGGGTGAGTTCCGCCGGCTGATCGGTCCGACGTGTCGGCTGGGGCCCGTGGTCAAGGCGAACGCATATGGGCACGGTCTGGTGCCGGTGTCGCGGGTGCTGGCCTCGGCGGGCGCCGATCTGCTGTGCGTCAACGATCTTTGGGAGGCCTCAGCGCTGCGGGACGCTGGCCTGACCCTGCCGTTGCACGTCCTCGGTCGGGTGCCGCCGGCGCAGGCGAGCGACGCGGTTGCACTGCACGTTAGCTTGGTTGCCTACGACGCCCAAGTTTTGGACGCGCTGGACCGGGCGGGGCGGGCTGCGGGAAGGCCCGTGCGAGTCCACCTGAAGGTCGAGACGGGCACCAATCGCCAGGGCGTTGGGCCCCAGGGGTTGCGGGTGCTTTGCCGGCAGGCGGTCGGACTGGACGGCGTCACGGTTACCGGCCTGTCGACCCACTTTGCCGATATCGAGGATACGACTGACCACGTTTTCGCCCGCGAGCAGATGACCCGTTTTCTGGCGGCGGGCGACATTGCCCGGGCCGAGGGTCTGGTGTTGACGGAAATGAACGTAGCGAACAGCGCTGCGACGATCCTGTGGCCCGAGACGCACTTGGCAATCGCCCGCGTCGGCATCGCGGTCTATGGGATGTGGCCATCGAAGGAAACTCGGGTGTCGGCTGCACTGGCTCAACGGGACCGGATCTCCCTGCGACCGGTTCTGACCTGGAAGACACGGATCGCCCAGGTCAAGGACATCGACGCCGGGGACTGGATCGGGTATGGCCGGTCATATCGGACGACGCACGCGACCCGCTTGGCGGTACTGCCCGTCGGCTACTACGATGGCTACGATCGGGAACTTTCGAACCTGGCCTACGTCCTGATCGGCGGTCTTCGGGCTCCGGTGCGGGGCCGCATCTGCATGAACATGATGCTAGTCGACGTCACCGATGTCCCCGGCGTACAGACGGGCGACGAGGTCGTGCTCCTGGGGGCCCAGGGCGACGATGCGGTCACCTCCGAGCAGTTGGCGACCTGGGCGGGCACGATCAATTATGAGATTACGACGCGGATCGCGGAATCGGTCCCGCGCAAGATCCTTTAGGAGGTAACTGGGATGCACGGAGAAAACCCCTTGATTTTGGAACGTTCCAGGGCGGCCATGGCACGGGCTTGCGATGTCATCCCAGGCGGCGTCAATAGCCCGGTGCGCGCGCTGCGGGCGGTCGGTGGCGAACCGTTCTTCGCGGCAGGCGGTGACGGTGCCTGGATCTTCGACGAGGACGGAAACCGTTACGTCGATCTGGTGCTGTCCTGGGGACCACTGATCCTGGGGCACCGGCACCCGGCCGTCGTCCAGGCCCTGTCGGGCGTGCTGTCGCGGGGCTTTGCGTTCGGGGCGCCGACGATCGGCGAGGTGGATCTGGCCGAAACGGTGCGGCAGGCGGTCCCGAGCATGGAGCGCATC
>CAZHDQ010000094.1:0-8508 GCA_964531595.1 uncultured Anaeromyxobacteraceae bacterium | reverse complement strand
ATCACCCGGTTGATCCGTGATCGGACCTGGGCGCTGGTCTGCCATCAGGCATCGGTCGATTCCAACGCGCGCCACCTGTTCGATCGTGTCTGTGCTGACCCGACGCTTAAGCCACGGATGATTTTCGCCCCAGAACACGGTTTGTTCGGAGAGACCTTGTACATGGAAGCCGTCCCCGACCAAATCGATGCCAGACTCGGAGTGCCCGTTCGAAGCCTCTACGGCGCGAACGCCGCATCGTTGGCCCCCGCTGCCGCCGAACTTTCCGGTCTGGACGTGGTCGTATTTGACCTGCAGGATGTCGGGGCCCGTTACTACACCTATCTGGCGACCATGGCGATGACTATGGAGGCGTGCGCGAAGGCCGGCGTTCCCTTCGTAGTCCTCGACCGCCCCAATCCCATCGGCGGCGAGGCGGTCGAAGGCAACCTGCCCGATCCGGCGCTCCGGTCATTCGTTTCCTACATTCCCTTGGCCAATCGGCACGGCATGACCGCCGGCGAGGTCGCATCACTTTATCGAGACCACGCCGGCCTTGACGTTGAACTGACCGTGGTTCCGTGCCGCGGTTGGCGGCGTAATCGAATGTGGCCCGCTACCGGCCTTCCGTTCGTCCCACCTTCCCCAAACATCCCGAACTGGGAAACGGCGCTCGTGTATCCGGGCATGTGCCTGCTTGAGGGAACGAACCTTAGCGAAGGTCGCGGAACGACAATGCCGTTCCAGGTGTTCGGCGCCCCTTGGCTGACAGACCCCTGGGCCCTCGTCGACGCACTGCAACGCGACGCCCTTCCCGGCGTCTTGTTCAGGCCCACCGCATTCGTCCCCAGCCATGACAAGGGGGCCGGCAGTCGATGTCTGGGTGCGCAATTGATCGTCACGGACGCGCGTCGTTTCCGCCCACTGGCAACCGCGCTAAGCCTCCTTGCAGCGGTCCACCGCCTGTACCCGGATAACCTGGCTTTACGAACCGACGCCTACGAATTCGTCGAGGACATCCCAGCGCTGGACCTGCTTCTGGGCAGCACTGCCCTTCGCGAGGCACTGTTCGCTGGGGCTTCCGGGCTGGACATGGCGGCATCGCTGGATGCGCCCGGTCGAGCCTTTGCGGAAAGCCGTAGCCGGCACCTTCTGTATCCGTAGCCGTAGCTGTGTTGTACGATGTTTTCGCCTGCCGCGGAGTGCCGCGTCGTGAACGCACCACAACCCATCGACGTAGCAGTATTTGGCGGTTCCTTCGATCCGCCCCACTGCGCTCACGTCATGGCCGTCGCCTACGTTCTGACGTGTACCCCGTGCAGCCTGGCGCTGGTCGTCCCCTGCTACGAGCACGCGTTCCACAAGCAGTCCTCCCCTTTCAGCGTGCGCGTGGCGATGTGCCGTGCCGCGTTCGCGCCATTTGGGCGCCGTGTCCGAGTCCTGGACGTCGAACGTCGCCTACCCACACCGTCCTATTCCATTCAGACGCTGCGCCATCTGGCCGAAAATCATCCTGAATGGCGACTGCACTTGGTCATCGGAACCGACGTCCTTCCTGAAACACCATTGTGGCGCGACTTCGACCAGGTCGAGGCGCTTGCACCACCGATCGTACTGGCCCGCGGCGCACAGCATGCAGCCGCTCGCGGTCCCGTATTTCCTGCCATTTCCAGCACCACGCTTCGCGCGGCGATACGCGACGGCCGTCTTGTGGATGACTTGGTACCCGGCACCGTCCTGGAAATTACCGAACGTGAAGGGCTGTATCGTGACTGACCGCATCATGACTACGCTGGTCATCGGCGCCGGACGGGCAGGCGTCGGCATATTTGTCGCCCTCGCGCGAGCGGGGGTCACTGTGCGGCTTTACGCCCGTGCCCCTGCGGGGCTTCCCGATGGAATCAAGGCGCACCCCATAGACGAACTGGGCGAGCGACCGAACGAACCGGCAGCGATCCTGCTGGCCGTTTCGGACCGCGCGATCCAGCAGGTTTTCCAGGATTTTCTTGCACGATCGTTCATCCGCGCCGACGACACCGTGGGGCACCTGTCCGGCGCCCTTCCGTCGGCAATTCTATCCGCGGACGAGTGCGCCATTGCGGGGCGTTTTTCGGCACATCCGCTGCACGCTTTCGCCCCCCTGCGACCTCCCGTTCCGATGCCTTCCGATACCACAGTAATGGTCGAAGGTGACTTTTCGGGCACCGATACGGCCACGAGGATCTTTCGGGCTTGCGGGGCGACGGTGGCACCAATCGCCCCCGATGCGAAAGCGCTGTGTCATGCCGCTGCCGTACTCGCATCGAACCTGCCCGCCACGCTGTTCATGGCGGCTGCAAACGGTCTTGGCGACGCTGGTGTCCCGGATCCTGCGCACGTCGCCGCGCACCTGACCGACAGCCTGCTGCGCAACTGGGCGGCCGCGCCTGAACCCGCCGCATTGACTGGACCGGTCGCCCGGGGCGACGCCGCGACAATCGCAGCAAATCTCAACGCGCTGCGCGGATCGCCTGGGACGGCAAATTTGTATCGTGACCTCACTCTTCGCCTAGCGGACACCCTGCGCGAAGCGAACGTGCTTCAGGAGGATACATGGACCCGGATCCGAAAGGCGATGACGGACACGACGAGCCGTTGAGTTTCGGAGCGTCAATCGCTGAAGATGCCCAACCCCAGGAGCTTGCACCAGATCCTTCCCCAACAAACCGGACAGCTCTTGGGGAATTGGTCGAGCACCGGTCCTGGTTCCTGATCGTCCCAGTTTTCCTGTTTGCACTGTTTCTCGCGGCCATGCCGTTCTTTTTCGCAGTCGAGCGCAGCCCCTACGTCGAGGCGCTGGAACTGTACGAACGGTTGTGCATCAACACGGACGCCCCTTCCAAATGGGCAGATGACCTGTCCGCTGCGGGGCGCGCTGCTCTGGCTGAACGCCCCGATGACGTAACTGGGGCCCTCATCTGCCTGGACCGCCAAAGCTACAAGACGAAGTTCGAACCCGTCAGTGGTCGCCTTTACGGCCCCGATCGCGCGTATGTGTTGACCTTCATGGACCCGTCAACCAAGGATCCCCGCGATGTCGAATCAGACGACGTCGTCCCGTTGCGACTGATGTTCGTGGTGGAATCGGACAGGGTACGGTGGGACCCCTTCGGTCTGCCGGCAGCGAATCGCCGTTGAACAGGCACCGGTGTCACGTGATTATGGCGTCATTACGTCGATGACCCAGATGTCGCCCGCCTGGAACAAGATTGTCGGCGGGTCCGACTTTTCGGGGGCGTTTGACTTCACGAACAACTTCACGCGGCCACCACCGAGATCCACTCGACGACACAGCGTGAAGGTTGCATCACCAGCACCGGCCACGTACTTACCAACATGCTCGCGGACCCTGGGCCAAATCTGCTCGCGGATGTGGGACGTCAACGCATCGGGTTGCCACAGCACGCGGAACGCCTGAAAACCATCATCGGTGTCCGGTCCTAATGCCGCGGTGTAGGCTTGGAAAATAGTACCCTCGGGCGTACTACTGTCCCCTGCGTCGACGACCCGCTCGTCCGGGCATCGGGTATTCACGGCCTGGGCCGCCGTAGGCAGCGAAGCAACCTTCGGGTCTTCGCTGCGGCAGGCACCAACCGCAAGGACTAAACCAAGCCCCAACATGCATGCAGCGACTTTCATGGTTTTCACCCTGTCGAGAGGATAGAAAGCACGCGAGGACCCAGGCGCCGGCTACTTGAAGACCTGTTCCTTCGCGGTCTGGAGCATCGGCTCCATGAAGGATTTCTTCAGTTTCGCCAACCGGTCAAACTTGACCTTGACGCGGGCGTCTGTGAACAGGGTCGAAGGCTTCTTGATCTCGCCGTCGATCAACGTGTCGGAGAAGTCATAGAATTTCGACTTCACACCGCCCTTCGACTGTCCCAGCGCGGGCATCACGAACATCAACGCCGCCGCCATCACCAACAACATGCCTAGCCGCTTCATCGGTCACCTCGTTCCAGAGCGCGTCACCGCTCGGTATTGTGCCAGTTCCGGGCCTGCCGTTCAAGCAGACGCCTCGCCGCGCCTACTGCTGCGGCGCCTCGCCTTCCTCGGCCGCTGGTACTTCGTCCACGGGTTCGGCCGCAGGCGCAACGGCAGCTTCAGTCACAGGTGTCGCTTCGGTTTCGACAGCGGGGGTCTGGCCTTCGGCGGCCGGCTCATCTTCGCCCTCGAGTACCGGTTCCTCGGGCATCAACAACCCGCCCTGCTCGTGCATCTGCTTCAACACCGGAAGCCGCGCAACGATCGGGTCGTCGGCCGGCGGATTGGCAAGGGCGACGTACCTTTCGTAAAACTCGATTGCCTTACCCAGGTCGTTCAGCCGCGTTTCGTACAGCTTGCCGATGCGCGCCAGGAGCACCACGTACTTCGGATTTTTATCCAGCGCGCGCTGCCAGCGTTTGATCGCCTCTTCGGGCTGCTGAAGGCCATACAGGCAGGACCCCGAACCAATAAGGGCCTCGACCTCATCCGGTACCAGTTCCAGAGCGGCATCGTACTGTTCAAGCGCCGCTTGGTAGTGCAGGAAGTCCAGGTAGATGGCTGCGATATCCATCCGCGCTTCAAAGTTGTCCGGATCCGCGGCCACGGCCTTTTCGAACGCCGTTACTGCCTGGGGTACCTTCCCCATTTTCACGTACGTCAGGCCCAGATTTGTCCACGCCTCGGTCGAGTTCGGGTCCTCACGCAACGCCTTTTCCTCGAAGACCCAGCGAGCGATGCTCAAGTTCCCGGCCATCAGATTGATCAGGCCACGGGTGTTCAGCGCAACGACGTTTCGCGGCTCGACCATCAAAACCTTTTTCACGAAGTCTTCGGCCGTCTTCTGGTCGCCCTGGTACAGCCAATACAACGCCAATGCGTTGTTTGCCGTCACGTTGTCCGGATTTTCGGCGATAATCCTATCGAAGATCGCCTTCGCCTTGACCTCGTATTCGGATGCCTTCGCAGTATCGCCCTTTTCCTTGGCGCGTTTCGCCAGCGACAAGTAAACCTTGCCGACATAACCCTCGGCGTCCATGTTACCCGGGTTCGCGTCCGCTGCGCTCTGGTAGACCCGCACTGCGTCCAAGGGGCGCCCGGTTCGCTCGAAGCACATACCCAGGTTGAAGTAGGCCTCCAGGAAGCCCTTGTCTTTGCTGACCGCCGCCTCGAACGCCTTGATCCCTGACGTGTAGTCCGGCGGCGTCTGCGATATCGCCACAACGCCAGTCCTAAACGAATCCTGAGCCGCCCTATCAACGCCGTCGATGTATTCCGCTTCCGCCGGAACCACGACCTCGCGCATCGTCAGCGCTTCGCCCGTCTTCTTCTTGCTGGACGCCGGCGCATCATTGTCGCTGACCGGAACCTCGTCTGCCTTCCGTTCCTGGGCTGGACCGCCGCAGGCTGCCATACCGACCGCCAACAAAACGCCCAGACCCATCATCGCGAATCGCCGTGTCATCGTCCGGCCTCCTTGATCATTTTGACCTCGACGTCGCCGCGGCGCAGGGACCGGATGAAACTGGTCGACGCCAGCGTATCCTTCATTCGGGTCGGTGCCACCAGGGCATCACCCGCCACCGGGAACGAGTCCGGGTTGACCTTCACCGCGTATTCGGCGGACAGCTTCGACCACCGGTTGTAAACCTTTTCCTTGTGCGCCAGATTCAGCGCCGTTTCGAACGCCCGCAGGGACTTTTCCTCAACGGGGCGCGCGATTTCTTCCAGGATGGCCAAGTACGTGGCCTCGGTTTCCCAATCCAACCCTTCCGGGATTGGGACATTCAGCAGTTCTTCCTTGAATTCGAAATACAGCAGACCGATCTTGAACAGCGCACCCGCCGACCAGCCGCCAGACTTGTAGTCCATCACCTGGTTGAACGCGATCTCGGCCTTCTGTTCGCCTTCGGCCTTGGCCTGAAGCCCCTTCTTCAGCGTGTACGGGTTCAGCGTTGACGGGATCCGAAGCGCCGCAAAGTCATCATACGAGTAGTCGGCCAGTTCAAACGCCGCCTGCGCCGCGTAACCCTTCGAGTATTTGATCGCATCCTCGCGGCCACCCAACTGGTTGAAGGTATTGATGGCCCGCTGGAACAGCAAGCTGGCTGCCTTGCGGTTCTTGGTCTTGTCGATCCGCTTCAGGCAATCGCCCGCCCGAGCAGCCGCCTCGACCGCCAACTGTCCGGTCCCGAAGCTCTTGGACAGGAACGACACGAAATGGTCGTGGGCGCGCTTCAACGAAGCGGGGTCACCCTGGTTTTCGTGGACGATACCGATCCGCAGATAGATCTTGGGCATCTCGGGATGTGCCGGGAACTGCTTGATAAACTTCTGGTAGACTTCGATTGCATCGCGCGGCTCATTCAGGGCCTCGCGGATCAGGCCGGCGTTTTGCAACGAGTCAGCCATCTGCTCTTGAAGTTCGCGCCACGCTGCCTTCTTGTCTTCCTCGGTCGGCTCCTTGATGCTCTTGAACTGTTCCATGCTTTCAAATGAATTAGCCGCCTTCTCGAATTCCGTCTGGCTTTCGTAGATCAGGCCGATGGTATAGACCGCCTCGGGCGCCACGTCGGATTTCGGGAATTCCTTGACGACGCGCAGGTACGTCTTGACTGCCTTGTCGACTTCCTTCTGCGATTCGTACAGGGCCGCCACGTTGAACAGCGCCTTGGACGCCACGTCTTCCTGGCTGCGGAATTCATCGTACACACGCATGGCCTCGTCGATTGCCGAGTCGTACTTGCGCTCGACCGACAACACCCGCGCGTTCTCGACCATCGCAATGGCGACGATCTTCTTCAGGTCCTTCTCGCTGCGCACGGTGAAGTTGCGAGCCGCGATCAGCTTTCGCGCCCATTCCTCAACCTTCGGCCATTGCTGGAGTCGCTGATAGCAATCCAGTAGCGTGAAGACCGCATACGCCGCAAACTTCGACGAAGCGTCGTACTCGAACAGTGTCTCGAGCCGTTCCACCGCGTCCTGGAACTTGCCGTGCCGGTAGAACACATCGCCGGCGATGAACATGATTTCGGGGATCTTCTTGCCGCGGTCCGGGAACTTTTTCCGAACCTCGGGGTCCTTGATCAGTTCGGTCAGCAATTCGACGTACTTGTCGGATGCCGCGATGTAGGTTTCCTCAAGCGGATCCAGCGGGGTCTCGGGAATCGGCTTGTCGGCCGCCTTCGGGTCGACCCTGACGACTTCCATCGAACCGCTCTTCGCGACTTCCTGCAGGCCCGCCTTTACCATCAGTTCTGTCGTCGCGAAAATGACGCCCAGCGCAGCGTCCTCGACGAAATCGCCCTTGGTGTCACGCTCGATGACCTTTTGGTACTGTTCTGACGCCGTCGCGTAGTCCTTGAGGATGTCGTACAGGATTTCTGCGTACCAGAAGTTGACCTCGTAGGCCACCTTGCTGTCAGAGAACCGCGACAGGTACGTGGCGTAGCGATCGGCGGCGAGGCGATACAGGTCGTTCTTCTTCTGCTTCTGCGCCTCGACATGGTAGTAGTTCGCCACATAGTACAGGTTGCGCTCGATCAGCGAATCAGCCGCAGCGAGCGTGTCAGGATCGTTCTTGTTTACGGTCCGCCACGTGCCGTTCGGCTTGAAGAATTCGAGCATCTCGCCGACCAGTGCGTCCAACGCCTTCATATCGTTCGTTGAACGGGCCATGCTGATAAGGATTTCGTAGTATTCCGGAATGTTTTTGGTCGTCCGTTCGCGCTCGATAAAGTGGCGGAACAGGGACTCGGCATCGACCAGTTTCGACTGTCCAACGTACAGGTCAGCCAGCATCCGAAGTTTGACGTACGCCTCATCCTCGGACATCACCTTCATGAAGTAATCGCGTGCGCGCTGCCAGCCGTTGTCGACTTCGGCATACGTGACCACCAAGTCGTTGAGTGCCTGGTTCTTGAACTCGATGACGCCACGCTGCCCCTCGTCCTTTGAGACCTGGGCGACGACCTTGTGGAATGTGTCGATGGCCTGATCGAATTCGAGCAGGTTGAAGTACACCCAGCCCAACTTGTACAGGGCATAGTTGAACATCGCCGTCTTTGGGAACTTTTGAATGATCGTTTCGTAGTTCTGCTTCGCAAAGTACATCGAGTTCGTTTCGAAGTAGTACTCGGCCAGCGCCAAGTGCGCCTCGGCGATGAAGCGGCTCTGCGGATAGTCCTTGACCAAGCGGTTCAGGTAGTCGGCTCCTTCCTTCCGCAAAGCACGATTTTTCTTGGCCTTGCCTTCCTTCATCGCGCCCTTGCCAAGGTAGTAGTACACCTCATCGACACGCGAGTAGTTCGGGAACATCCGCAGGACCTCGCGGTAGTACTCAAGCGATGTCGAATAGTTTTCAGTCGGCTCGGGCGGTGCTTCCGTCAGCGTGCCGGCGTTGAACTGATCCATCGCCTTGTCCCAATCGTCGCGCGCGCGGAGATACTGGTAGAGGCTTTCCTCCCAGTGGTTTTCGGCCAGCATGTGCATGACCTTGGGCGCACG
>CAZHDQ010000093.1:0-8523 GCA_964531595.1 uncultured Anaeromyxobacteraceae bacterium | reverse complement strand
TACTGTTCAACCCGACGCTGATCCCGTTCCTGCTGGCCGTCCTGGTGCTGGCGGTCGTGGTTGGTGCGCAGGCGCGGTCCCGTGTCGCAATGCTTGCGTCGTTCCTGGTGCTGGTGCTGCTGCTTCAATTCCATCCGCTGACCATCGTGTTGCTGCCGGCCATGTTCGTGGCTTGGCGCATCTCGGTTCCCAGGCGCTTCGGGTGGATGGCCGCCGCGGGAATCGGGATCGTAGCGGCCTCTATCCTGACGCTGTCCAGGGATGCCCTGCCGGGAATCGCGGACGCCGTGAATTGGTTGGTGCAGTGCGGCAGCAACCCCGGGGGCCATTCGTCCACCCGTGTTGCGGTTGGCCCGGTGGTCGCATGGGACCTTGGCTGGGCAGCGGCGTGGGGTGTCCTGGTGTCGTTGCGGCAAGAAGGTTTTTTGCGGCACCGGGAATCCGGCGTGGTCGCTTTGGCATCGCTGTCGCGCCCGATGCTCGCCCTTGTCGCTTGGTTGGCTGGTTGGACGCCCCAGGGGCACTACTTCGGCTTCCTAGCGGTGCTGTCGTTCGTGGTTCCGGGCCTGGTGGTCGGCCGTGTCGCCGGCGTCATTTATGACCGGGTACGGCCGCGTTGTTTCAAGTGGTTCGCAAGGTTGCACGGCCCCATGCCCCGTCGTTTTGGCCTGGCCGCGGCGTGGGGGCTTTCCGTGGTCGCTTGTGTGACACTGTGGTCGCATGAGGGCCCGGCCGCCCCGTATCCCACGTATGGGGATGTTGACGAGGTGATCCGTGTATTGGACCAGCATGGCGTTCGGACGTTTCGAGACGCCGTTCGACACTTCGCTGGGACTTCTGCACCCCTGATGTTCCCCGTCATGCGGGTCTACATGCCGGAAGGGACAGACCAGGACCAAACGGGTCTGCCACCTGATTTCCGATTGACGATGCTGGGGCCGCCCGTACACGGGCCTGACGACGGGCGGCGGTTGCGGTGGGTCGCTGGGCCTAGCGCGCTGCGCTTCCAGGAGTCGGTCGTGTCGATTCCAGCCCTCCAGATTTCCGGGCGCCTGGCGCCGACGTCTATCGTGCTGCCCGAGGATTCAACGCCGGTGGACCAGATGCCCAGGGCGTTCGGCGACCATGGCTTGGCATTCTCGGAACCGACCTTGTTCCACGCTCGTATCCCGGTGAGGCTTCCGGACAATGGTGAACGGCTGTTCGTGGCGGACACACCCGCGCGTGGGCAGGGCCCTGTGCCATTGCTCATGTCGCTTGAGGGGCCTTCCGTAAGCAAGCGTTTTGGGCATTGGGCCCTGGTTACAGAATCGGGGCAGCAGGGGGTGGAAGGTATCCTTGATGTTACGTGGCAGTGCGGTCCGTATCGGTTGCCGCGGCCGCTGCTTTTCGATCTGCCCTTCAACGGCGAGGTGGACGCATGGGTCCAAGACATCGCTGGGCAATAGGGATGCTCCTCGGCCTGTGCGTGGGGCTGGTGGCGGCTTTGTCGTCGTCGTCACTCCTGGGGCAGTCCGTGGGTGCGGCAGAAACCGAATGGTGCCTTCAGGCATCGGCGGGTACCGTCGTGTTGAAGGGGCTTTCCGACGGTGATTCGGGGGACGACGTCGATCCGGTCGCGTCGGTGGAGTCGATCCGGGTCGAACGGGACAAGATGCTGATTTCGCTGCGATACGACGGCCGAATCTTTAGGATCGAGGGGCGCCCGCCGCTGGGGGATTCCCGCGGCCTCGGGCCGGTACCCGACGGGATCTCCCTGGAAATTGTGCAGCCTCCCATGGCGGAAGGGCTCGTGCCTGATGCGCTCAGGGCGTGGGTGACCGCACGTCAGGGCCGTCTGCGCGAGGTTCCTTGGACCCGCTGTTTCGAACACGGCGCTTCACCGTCCCCGGAAAGCACCGTTACCGGCGGAACACGAACCACCATTTACGACGGTCGCGGCGATGCGGACGAACTGTGCGAAAACGTTCGCAAGGGGGGCTCGCACCAGCTCAAGCGTCCGCCAATACTGCCCGTTGGGGCTGGGGCCATCCAGCTCACCTACTGGGTACACGCAGTCGCGTTGTTCGCAGCGTTGGCGTTCCTGGTTGTCTGGGCGCTCGGTCCGATCAAGCTTGATGATCGCTGACAGTCGTCGAAGGAACGGACACTTGGCGCATTCGGCCTACGCCAGACATCAACCCTGGATCAAGGTGCGGCAGGTTCCGCAGGCGGTGCTTCAGGCGCAGGGGTAGGGGCAGGCGCGGGTGCCTCGGCGGGCGGTGCTTCAGGAGCGACCGGGTCAGGGGCAGGGGCAGTCATTTCGACGGGCGGATCGGCGTAGCCCAGCCATTCTCCAAGGTAGCCGGACGCGTGCAGGCCCCAGGCCGTCAGCCCAAGGACGACCAGTATAGTGACGACCCACGGCCACACCTTGCGCTTCGGCTGGTACGGGTCTTTCATCGACCTTGTCGCGCCGCTGGGGATTGATGCGATGCTGGTCAACTTGGCGCCGAATGTTGTGTTGACCCGCGTCAGGGAGTTTAGCGCCCATCCGCTGGCGTCAAGAACCGGCCCGACGTTGCGTTTGCGCAACTTCATCCAGGCGATCAGGACAGAAGGTCCAGAGATCAGCAATAGCAGGCCCAGGATGCCCACCGGTATCCAGTATCCCAGTTCGAAGAACGCGCCGATGACCAATCCCAATGCGGCGGTCAAGCCACCAACGGCGACCCCGATAGCGGCCACGGTGCCGACATCAATCTTTTTTGGTGCCGCCGGTGCCGAGGCTGTCTTGTCAGCGTTGGCCGCAGCCTGTGCGGCGGAATCCATCCTCTTGTCGGACTCTGCTTCCGCTGCTGCTGCGCGCTTCGCCATCATGTCTTCAATGGCCCGCAACACCTTTTTGTAGGGCGACCAGAATGCCTGGCGCAGGCTCATGGGGTTTTCTACGATCTTTGTGATTGTGGCATCCCAGTCCTGCCCTTTCCGGTCGAAAAACACCCCGTTGCGTCCGACCAACAGGTTGTCCGAATCGCCGTTGGTCACTGCCGCTACGATGGCCAGTTTCTCGCCGGAAGAACGCGTGCAGTCGCAATACAGAAGGTACATCCGGGACTGGCCGGCCAGCATGGCATGACGCGCGGGCTCGTACACGCGCATGCACAGGTCGCAAGCCCGCTCGTCGATGTATAAGGTGCCCGCCTGGAATACGGCCTTTTCCTTGGCGCTATAGAACCGATCGAAGGAAATGTAGTTGTCCAGGAGGGTCGGCAGGTCGCGGACGTATCGTACCAACCGTTCGACATCGACCACGGCCGACATCTCGGGTTCCATGGCCAGGTCACGCTCGATCCAGCCCAGCAGCGATGTCTTGGCGTCGGACGCCAGCAGTTCGGCCACGCGGTCGAGGCCCAATCCCTCGACGGTCGAGCCGGCCTTGGCGGCCTGCCATGCTTCGAACTGCGAAAGTTTGTTGCGCAGTGTCTCCCAGTCAGCCTGTGTCAGGGTCGTTTTGCCCTTTCCCAGCAAGGGGTCGACGGCGGCGCTTCGCAGCGTGGCGATGTGGCCGACCCAGGCTGGGTTCAGGCCGAGGACGAGGGGCAACGGGCGGTCTGGCTCGATCCGCGCCAACGGCAGCGCCGCAACCTGGGGCGCATTCGAGGTTAGGTCGCCAGAGGCCAGCGTGATCAAGTCGGCTTCGGAGCGGTTCATCAGGGCGGTTGCTCGCGAATCAAACGCCGCCAGTCGGGTGCGGGCAAAGAAATCCTCGACCTTGTCGGCAACAGCCCGCACGGCGTCCATCGCGGCCCCGGTGTCGTCGTCCAACGGCAGTACGTTGGCCGAATCCTTCGCAGCCAGGTCACGCCAAGCCGCGTATGCGGCCAGTTCCTCGAAAAAACGATCAACCGCGGCTGAATCCAGGCCGGGCTCGCCGGATCGGTCCAGGACTCCACCGACGCAGTCAAGCACCTGCTGCGCGATGGCCTGCAATTCAGGGGCGTCGATGGAGGCTGGCGGCACGACCCCGTCGCCGTTGAGCGGAGCCATTGTCATGGCATGCGTCGCGTTGACCGAATGCTCGACCGTGATTGCCGCAGACGGCTCAAGGCCGGCGTCGCGCTGGAGCCGGCGAAGCGTGGTCAAGACCCTGGCGCCGTCGTCGTCGTTTTGGTCGATCCAGTTCGGATCCAACCGGTCACCGGCGCCAAACACGACGTCTGGGTCCTTTAGGCTCTTGCAAAGCCACCGGACAGCGGAACGGATCTCGGGGGCGCGAATTCGCCCGTCCCCATCGGTGTCCAAAAGCGCCAACGTGCGTTCGTCGAAGTCGAGCCCACGTGTCGGGCAAGCCAGCGCCACCCAGTTTTTCAGGTCCAGGTCGCCCAGCGCCGCCAAGTCGCTTCCCCGGCCAATTCGGACCTGATCTACGCCGCCGGCACGGAAGAATTGCCAACGATGGTTTTCGGGGGCTTTCGCCATAGTGTCGCGTCTCCAATTTTTAGGTTGCTCGGGTCCCTTTCGCCCTATTCCAAATAATCATTTGGCCAAGCGATAATCCACTGATTTAGTTTGTTTGTCCAGCCTTTGGGCGCTGTCATTGAACCAGATCAGGGACGCAGGCTGGATTTCACCAGGAACGGGATGACGTGGTTTAAGCAATTGTGATTCGCATTTTCCGGGACGGACGGTACAATCTGACGCAGAACCCGTACGAGGTTGCAACGGCATGGCGAAGCGATTCGGTTGGGCGGTCGCGGTGTTTTTGGTATGGGCCGGGTGCGCGTCGTCGACCACGGACACCCCGGACAAGGGTGGTGGCGCAGACATTGGACCGATCACGGTGGACTACGGCGGCCTGGATTCTGTCGAACCGTACGATTTTGGTCCGGATGCCCGTACGTGCGGCAGCGACATGGACTGCGACGGCGAGCAACCGCTCTGCGACACGACTTACGGTGTTTGTGTGGAATGCCGGGGGCCGGCCGACTGCATCGGCAAGGGCTTTTGCCTGCAAGGGACCTGCGCGGTATTGACGTGCCAGCCGGGTTCGAAGGTGTGCATCGGCAACGTCGCCAAGGTGTGCTCCGCCGACGGGCAGAAGCTGAACGAGGATGACTGCGGCTGGGACCTTGTGTGCTACGAAGGCGAATGTCTGACCTGCCGCCCCGGTTCGGTCGACTGTCCCCAGGTAAACAAGGCAAGGTTCTGCCTGTTTGACGGCTCTGGCTGGAACGAAACGGACTGCGGCGAGCAGCGTTGCTTCAACGGGCAGTGCGGTACCTGTGTGCCCGGCCAGCGTGAATGCCAGGGATCGTCTGTGATGGCTTGCGCGATGGACGGGGGCGGATACGCGTTCCAGGAAGACTGCGACACCGAAAATACGGGCCGCATGTGCCACCTGGGCATGTGCATCAACCTGTGCGAGTTCAACTCCAAGTTCAAGACGAACAACGGTTGCGAATACTGGGCGGTGGACCTGGATCAGTTCTACGACAGCGAGGACACAAAGTACCAGGGTAAAAACGCGCCGTTTGCGGTCGTGGTGTCCAACACGAACCAGTCGTTCAATGCCACGATTACGGTGTATAACGCTTCCGGGGTGGTCAAGACTGTGACTGCCCCACCCAAGCAGGCGACGATTATCGACTTGCCGTCGATGAACATCGAAGGGTCGGGTGTGACTGACAAGGCCTACCGGGTCACGTCGACTCTTCCGATCGTTGCTTACCAGTTCAACCCGTTGGAAAACGTCCAGGTGTTCTCGAACGACGCCTCGTTGCTGATCCCGACGAACGCCTTGGGCAAGCAGTACATCATCCTGTCATGGCCGACGATCGGCCAGAATAGCGATGGCCAACTACTGGCGTCGACTTTCACCATCGTCGCGACGGAGTCCGGCGAAACGGTGGTCGATGTCACGCCATCCGCGACAGTGGCGTTTGGTCCCCAGGTGCCCGGCCTGGCTGCTGGGGCGTCTCATACTTGGACGTTGACCCAGGGCCAGGTACTAAACATCGAGGCGGTGGCGACTGGAGGCGACCTGACCGGATCGATCGTGACCGCGGATAAGCGAATCGTCGTCTTCGGTGGGCATGTGTGTGCCACCGTACCGGTTAATATCAGTGCCTGCGACCACCTGGAACAGCAGTTGCCGCCGATCAGCGCATGGGGCAAGCGTTACCTGGTGCCGAAAACCTTCAAACGTGGTTTGTCGGGCGATATAGTCCGCGTGCTGGCGTCGGAGGACGGGACGTCGATCGCTGTCAAGGGCACAACGGTCTCGATTCCGGTGCTCAACCGCGGCAAGTTTTATGAATTCGAGATCCTGAAAGACACCGAGTTATCATCGAACAAGCCTTTTCTGGTCGGGCAGTATCTGGAAGGCCAAGACGCGCCTGGTGGGATTTTATCATCGAACAACGCGAACATCGGCGACCCTACTTTCATGGTCGGGGTCTCGTTGGAGCAGTTCCGTACGGAGTATGTGTTTTTGGTGCCCCCTAAATACAAGCAATCCTATATCTCGATCCTAGCAAAGACGGGTGCATCCGTGACGCTGGACGGTGGCTTGCTTACGCCATCGATCTTCAGGCCGATGCCTTCAGGCGATTACATTGTCGCAACCGTGCCGATGCGCTCGGGGTCCCACACGCTGTCGTCCACCGATCGCGCTGGGCTGTTGGTGTACGGCTGGGACCAATACGTGTCCTACGGTTACCCCGGCGGCATGAACGTAGAAACTTTGCAGGTTTATCAGTAGCCCCCAATTCACCGTTGTGAGATCGATGCCCAGTGCCTGGATATCGATTCGACCTGCTCCTGCACCGGGGAACCGCTGTATTCCTGCGTGTTTCCCGACGGCAGCCTGTGCATGATCGAGGACGGCGTCTGAGCCGCGCCCCGCCTGTCCGATGTAGACTGCCCGCCTGTCCGATGTGGACTGCCCACCTGCCTGATGTGGACTGCCCACCTGCCTGATGTGAACTGCCCCCACGTACCCGCACCCGTCAACGTGTCCCGCGGTGCCCGTCTTTGCCACCGCCCCTGTGTCCGCCTCTGTCCCCGCCTTCCCCGCCCCCTATCCCTCGCCACCGGGGCGGACGCCTCACGAACGCGATGATCGCGGTCACCAGGCAGATCGACGCGCCCACCCGGATCGCGATTGGCGTAGACGTCAATTCAGCCAGGGTCCCGGCGAAGAACGCACCTGCCGGCATCAGCATCCCGTATACCAGCGTATACACGCCCATGACCCGCCCCCGGACCGAGTCGTCAATCGAGGACTGGATCAGTGTGTTGGTGCCCGAAAAGAAGGCCGTCAGGCCCATTCCGGCCGGCGCCAATAAAACGATAGCGAGGGGCAGTGATGTCACCCAGGAAAGCGCCAACGCAGAAAGCGCGAACAGACTGATCGACCCGGCGACCAGGAAGCGCCCGCTGCGGATGTCCCTGGTGGCGGCAATCCACAGCGCCCCCACGACGGAACCCAAACCGGTGGACGACATCATCCAACCGTAGCCGTCGGCGTCGGTCCCTAATACGTCGCGGGCCAACGCGGGCAGTAGCACGACGTAGGACCAGCCGAACACGCCGACCGCCAGCATCAGCATCAGCAGACCGGCGACTCTGGGGGCGCGTGCAACAACGCGGAAGCCTTCGGTAGCTTGGCGCAGCACCGAATCTCTCGACGGCACCGGGGCCGCCACGTCCAGCCGCATCACCAACAGCGCGGCCAGCACTGCCCCGTAGGACAGGGCGTTGGCCAAGAAGCACAGGCCCGTGCCCCATACGGCGATCACGATGCCGGCGACTGCGGGTCCAAGGATGCGGGCGGCGTGGAACACCGATGAGTTCAGGGCGATGGCATTCATCAGGTCGTGTCGCCCGACCATTTCGATGACGAACGCCTGGCGAGACGGCATCTCTACCCCGGCGACGATACCACCCAGGGTCGCCATAACCAAGATGTGCCAGACCTGGACTACGCCGGTCAGGACAAGGGTCGCGAGGATCGTCGCCAACAGCGCGAACACGGATTGGCAGACAATCAGGGTACGGCGACGTGGAAAACGATCGGCCACGACGCCGCCCCAGATCGAAAACACCAAAACCGGAATTGAACCGGCAACGCCAACCGCGCCCAGCATGGCCTCGGATCGGGTCAGGTCGTACACCAGCCAGGACTGGGCGGCGCTTTGCATCCACATGCCCACCAGCGAGATGAACTGGCCGATGAAGTAGATGCGGTAATTGCGATGTGACAACGATGCGAACGTGCGCGTTGCCCATCCGCTACCGGCGGGCTGTAGAGGGTTCTTGGAGTTGGCGTCGGGCGGCTTGTGCCCACTGGCTGGGGGTCGACTAATCTTGCGCTCCAGGCTGTTCCGCGGGTAACCGAACCAGGTGCCGCATGCGCCGAATCGCAAGCCAAGCAAACGCGGACACTAGTAAAAACCAAGGTGCCACAAGGGTTCCGCCGGCCGCACAGCCGCCGCCCTTCTTGCCGGTCGCGCAGACCCCATCGCGACAGACGTAACCGCC
>CAZHDQ010000092.1:0-8534 GCA_964531595.1 uncultured Anaeromyxobacteraceae bacterium | reverse complement strand
GCACAATTCTCCCATGGGCGACCCGTGCCCAGGATTCCGGGATTGGTGGGGTCGGTGTCCCAGAGCATCGCTTGCCTGATTCCCATGCAAACCCCGTACCCTAGCCCCCAAAACCGCGACCGTCCCCACGTTGGCACGACCATTGCCTTATAGGTGGCCCGACGGCGAGTCCCGCCGTTGCCCGACCGGCACCTCTGGGACCGCCGGACGAAGTTTTTTCATGGAGGAACCCGGAATGTCGGTGAACGTGCAGCACGGATGCTCGTGCGAAGCGGCCTCGGAGGAAACGCTCCTGGCGCGCCTGGACGAAGTGATCGCGGAGTACCGCGAGCGGCCCGGGGCGCTGATCCCGGTCCTGCAGATCGCGCAGGGTATTTTCGGATACCTGCCCGAATGTGCGCTGAAGCGCATCGCGGTCGGCCTGGACAAGTCGTATAGCGAAGTTGCCGGCGTAGTCGGCTTCTACAGCTTCTTTTCCACTCAGCCGCGCGGCCGCCACCTGGTCCGCGTGTGTTTGGGCACGGCCTGCTACGTCCGCGGCGGCAAGCTGTTGCTGGATGCGCTGAAGCACCGACTGGGCATCGACGTCGGCGAAACAACGCCCGACCGCCTGTTCACACTGGACGTGGCGCGATGCTTCGGTGCGTGCGGCCTGGCCCCGGCGATGATGATCGACGACGACGTCCACCAACGCGTCAAGCCGGCTCGCCTGCAGGCCATCCTTGACCAGTACAAGGACGGCACCCCCGTCCCCAGCCCGGCGGAGTGACCATGAGGAAGCGCATCGAAAATCGTGCCCAATTGGAACAGTTGCAGAAGCAAGCGGCGGCCCAGGCCCGGACCGCCGGCGCATCCCCCGACCGCAAGCAGGTCCTTATCTGCACGGGCGGCGGATGCATCGCGTCCGGCGCCATGAACGTGGTTGCCGCGATGAAAAGGACGCTGGCAGCCCAGGGCTTGGACGGCCAGGTGCAAGTGCTGGAAACCGGCTGCCTGGGTCCGTGCGCCCAGGGCCCGGTCGTCGTCGTGTACCCCGAAGGCGTGTTCTACCAGAACGTCAGCGGCGACGACGTGGGCGAAATCGTCTCGTCACACCTGGTCGGCGGCAAGCCGGTCACCCGACTGATCAACAAGAACAGTGCCACCGGCGAAATGACGCCCTTGATGAAGGATCTGGCTTACTTCCGTAAGCAGGTCAAAATCGTCTTGCGCAACTGCGGCGTGGTCGACCCTCTGAAAATCGAAGACTATGTCGCCCACGACGGCTACATGGCCTTGGCCCAGGCGCTGACTTCGATGACGCCGGAAACAGTCATCGACGAGATCAAGAAGTCCGGGTTGCGCGGTCGCGGCGGCGGCGGCTTCCCGGCTGGTCTGAAGTGGGCATTCGCGGCCAAGACGCCGGGCGCAGTCAAGTACGTGCTGTGCAACGCCGACGAAGGCGACCCAGGCGCGTTCATGGACCGGTCTGTGCTGGAAGGCGACCCCCACAGCGTCATCGAGGCCATGACGATCGCGGCGTTCGCCATCGGCGCGCACCAGGGTTTCGTATACGTCCGCGCTGAATACCCGTTGGCGATCGAACGCCTGGGCATCGCCATCGCTCAAGCCCACGAACTAGGCATGCTTGGCACCGATATCATGGGCTCCGGGTTCGACTTCGACCTGGAAATCCGCAAGGGCTCCGGCGCCTTTGTGTGCGGCGAAGAAACGGCGCTGATGACTTCGATCGAGGGCAACCGCGGCGAACCTCGCCCGCGCCCGCCCTTCCCGGCCGTTAAGGGATTGTGGGGCAAGCCAAGCCTTCTGAATAACGTTGAAACCTACGCCAACATCCCGGTGATCCTGCGCAAGGGCGCGGAATGGTACGCGGCCTACGGTACGGCCCGGTCCAAGGGGACCAAGGTGTTCGCACTGGCCGGCGCCATCAAGAACACCGGTTTGGTCGAGATCCCGATCGGCATGCCGCTGGGCGAACTGGTGTTCGAGGTCGGCGGCGGCATCCCCGGCAACAAGAAGTTCAAGGCGGCGCAGTTGGGTGGCCCGTCAGGCGGTTGCATCCCGACGGAACACCTGGGCGTCGCGGTGGACTACGAATCGCTGATGGAACTGGGCGCGATCATCGGTTCCGGCGGCCTGATCGTCATGGACGACGACGCCTGCATGGTCGACGTAGCTCGGTTCTTCCTGGAATTCTGCCAGGACGAATCCTGCGGTAAGTGCGCACCCTGCCGCATCGGCACCAAGCGGATGCTCGAGATCCTGGAACGCATCTGCGACGGCCACGGCGTGGAAGGCGACGTCGAACGGTTGATCGAACTGGGCAACACGATCAAGGACACGGCACTGTGCGGGCTGGGCCAGACGGCGCCCAACCCGGTCCTGTCCACGATCCGGTACTTCCGACACGAATACGACGCTCATATCCGCGACAAGAGGTGCCCGGCCGGCGTTTGCACGGCGCTGGTCCGCGCGCCGTGCCAAAACGCTTGCCCGGCAGGCGTCGATGTCCCCGGATTCGTCAGCCTGGTCGGGGAAGGTCGGTATGCCGAGGCTATGCGCTGGCACCGCGAGCGCAACCCGTTCGCCAGCATCTGCGCCCGCGTCTGCTTCCACCCGTGCGAAAGCAAGTGCCGACGCGCCGGCCTGGATTCGCCCGTCGCGATTCGCGGCGTCAAGCGTTTCATGGTCGAACAAGACGTCGCGGCCGAATTGCCGACGATGGCACAGGCGCCCGAAAACGCCGCCCGCAAGGTCGCGATCGTCGGCGCGGGTCCGGCGGGCCTGTCGTGTGCATACTTCCTGGCGCGGATGGGCTATGCACCCACTGTCTTCGAAGGCGAGGCGCGGCCCGGCGGAATGTTGATCCAGACTATTCCTGCGTATCGGTTGCCCCGTAAGCAACTGGAACAGGAAATCGACTTGATCCAGCGCATGGGCGTCGACATCCGCTGCAACCAGCGACTGGGGCGCGATTTCACGATGGGTGACCTGCGCGGCCAGGGGTTCGAGGCCGTGTTCCTGGGCATCGGCGCCGCAAAGGGCAGTTTGCTGGGTATCCCCGGCGAAGACACGCCCGGCGTGACCGAAGCGCTGTCGTTCCTGAAGGCCCACAATCTGGGCACAGACCCGAAGGTCGGGCAACACGTCGCGGTCATCGGTGGTGGTAACGCGGCGATCGACGCGGCCCGCACGGCATTCCGTTTGGGCGCTAGTGACGTCACCGTCGTTTACCGGCGGCGGCGCGCCGAGATGCCGGCTTGGGACGAAGAGATCGACGAGGCACTGCGCGAAGGTATCCGCCTGGAGGCGCTGGTGGCGCCGGTCGAGATCGCGGTGCAGGACGGGAAGGTCGCCGGTTTGGTGTGCCAACGTATGGAATTAGGTGCCTACGACCGGTCTGGTCGCCGGCGCCCGGTGCCCATCAAGGGCCAGATCTTCACGATCCCGGTGGACCAGGTCATCGCCGCAATCGGCCAATCGGTGGACGCCGATGGACTGTTTGGCGACCTGGCCGTCGATCGCAACCGCGACGGCACTCTGAAGGCAGACCCGGCCACGGGCGCGACATCGCTGGAATGGTTGTTCGCCGGCGGCGACGCGGCAGTGGGGCCGTCCTCCGTTGTCGAGGCAATCGCTTGGGGCGAAAAGGCCGCTGTGGCGATGGACGCACGACTGACCGGCGCCGAGCACGCGTTCTGGCGCGCCGACTCGCAAGTCGATACGCCATTTGATCCGGATGCGGCCCCTTCGGACGCGCAGCGGGCGAACGACTGCCTGCTGCCACCGGCCGAGCGGCGCGGCAACTTCGACGAGGTCGAGTTGGTGTGGACCGAGCAGGTCGCGCGGGCCGAGGCGAAACGGTGCCTGCGGTGCGAATGGCGCGAGGGCTGCCAGTGAGACGGCGGCGGTCAAGGAAGCAGGCCCGAAACACGGGGTCACAGGAGTTTTCGAAATGGTCAACCTGACGATTGACGATCGACCGATCGAGGTTCCCGAGGGAACAACCGTCCTGGAAGCCGCGCGCCGCAACGGGGTCGACATCCCGACGCTGTGCTACCTGGAAGACGTGCAGGCAATCGGCGCGTGCCGGCTGTGCGTGGTCGAGGTCGAGGGTGCTCGCGCGTTGGTGCCATCGTGCGTGGCCCCGGCAACGCCCGGCATGAAGGTCCGCACCCATACAAAGCGTGTCCGCGAGGCCCGCAAGATGGTCATGGAACTGCTGATGTCCGACCACGCGGGTGACTGCAAGACCTGCGACCGCAACGAAGACTGCGAGTTCCAGGCGCTGGCTCGCAAGTTGGGTGTCCGCGAGGCCGCCTGGACCGGCGAGCAAAGCGTGCGCCGCTTCGACACAAGCACCCCGGCGCTGGTCCGCGATTCCGGAAAGTGCGTGCTGTGCCGCCGCTGCGTCACCGTATGTAAGGAAATCCAGGGCGTCACGGCGCTTTTCCCGCAAAACCGCGGTTTCAAGACAATGGTCGGCCCAGCGTTTTGCCTGGACCTGTCGGAAGTCGCCTGCGTGCAGTGCGGTCAGTGTGCCGCCGTCTGTCCGGTGGGGGCGATCTCGGAAAAGGACGAAACGGATCGTGTGTGGGACGCACTGGACCACCCGGACAAGTTCGTCGTGGTGCAGACGGCGCCGGCCATCCGCGCGGCTCTGGGTGAAGAATTCGGATACGCACCCGGCACGCGGGTCACAGGAAAAATGACGGCCGCATTGCGGCGCCTGGGCTTTAACGCCGTGTTCGATACTAACTTTACGGCGGACCTGACGATCCTGGAGGAAGGGACGGAATTGCTGACGCGCCTGAAGGCCGCGCTGGCGCCTGACGGCCACGACCATCACGCAGGCCCGCTGCCGATGGCTACGTCGTGCTGCCCGGCGTGGATCAAAAACGCCGAATACTTCCACCAGGACTTCCTGCCGAACATTTCGACGTGCAAGTCGCCGCAGCAGATGTTTGGCGCGGCGGCCAAGACTTACTACTCGCGGCGCATTGCGAAGCACCCGAGCGACGTGTTCGTGGTGTCGATCATGCCCTGCACCGCCAAGAAGTTCGAATGCCAGCGCCCCGAAATGGAGTCGTCCTGGTCGCGCGACGTTGACGTGGTCCTGACGACCCGTGAACTGGCCGCGATGATCCGCCAGGCGGGCATCGATTTCATCAACCTGCCCGACGAACAGATGGACGCACCTATGGGGATGTCCTCGGGTGCAGCCGACATCTTCGCGAACACTGGCGGCGTGATGGAGGCGGCGCTGCGGACCGCCTATGAAATCGTCACGGACCGCCCGCTGCCGTTTGACGGGCTACATGTGACTCCGCTCACGACGATGGAAGGTGTCAAGCATGCGGAACTGACGATCCGCGGATGCGTGCCGGAGTGGTCTTTCCTCGAAGGCAAGACTCTGAAGGTCGCTGTGGCACACGGTCTGGCGAACGCTAACCGGCTGTTGGACAAGATCCGCAAGGGCGAGGCCGAATACCACTTCATCGAAGTGATGTCCTGCCCGGGTGGGTGCATCGGCGGCGCCGGTCAGCCCCGGATGACGACGCAGGCGGTGCGCAAGGCGCGCATCGAGGCAATTTTCCGCGAGGACGAGGGGAAGACCATCCGTAAGTCGCATGACAACCCACAGATCCGCGAGGCCTACGAAGCCTTCTTCAAGGCCCCGCTGGGTGAACGGTCCCACCAGTTCTTGCACACGCACTACTTCGGCCGGAACCGTGTGTGACCGGCCCTTTCCGGCCGGGGCGGATGGCGGTCGATCCCTCGGTATCGCCGTCCGCCCGCGGCCGGACATTTTTGGAAGCCAGGAAGGATGAATAAATGGCGGTTCTAAGAACGATTCCCGAACGCTGCCGACGCTGCTATACGTGCGTCCGGGAATGTCCCGCCAAGGCGATCCGGGTCGAAAACGGCCAGGCTCAGGTAATCCCGGAACGCTGTATCGCCTGCGGAAACTGCGTCAAGGTCTGCGCCCAGGGTGCCAAGCAGGTCCAGGATGACGTGCCGCTGGTCAATGCCTTGCTGGCGTCTGGGCGGCCAGTGATCGCGTGCATAGCTCCCGCGTTCCCGGCGGCATTCGACCAGGTCGAACCTGGGCGCGTGATCCAGGCGGTGCGTGAGCTGGGGTTTACCGAAGTCTGGGAAGTCGCGTTTGGGGCGGAACTGCTGGTGCCCGAGTACGTACGGCTGTTCCACCAGGCACGGCGGACCGGCGTACCAGTCATCGCCACCTGCTGCCCGGCCATCGTCACGTACGTCGAAAAGTTTTTGCCGTCGCTGCACCCGTATCTGGCTCCGCTGGTGTCGCCGAAGTTGGCCACGGCCCGAGCCGTTCGGCTTCGCCACCACGAGGACGTCCGCATCGTATTCATTGGGCCGTGCATCGCCAAGAAGCAAGGCATCCAGGACGCCTCGATCCTCGGAGTGCTGGACGCGGTGCTGACGTTCGAGGAACTGGTCCAGATGTTCGACGACGCGGGCGTCGATCCTGCTACTCAACTGCCGTCCGCGTTTGACGGTCCGCGCGCCCACATGGGACGGACGCTGCCGGTATCGGGTGGCCTGTTGAAGGCGGCCGGCCTGTCCCAGGACATCCTGGCCAACGACATCGTGGTCACCGAGGGCAAGGAACGCGTACTGGCGACACTGAAAGACCTGGCCGAAGGCAGGACGACGGCGCTGTTCTTCGATCTGCTGTTCTGCGAAGGCTGCATAGACGGCCCCAAGATGCTGAATGACCTCAGTCCGCTGGCGCGAAAGGAACGGGTGGTCAACTACGTTGTTGAAAAGTCCCGCTACGTGACCCAGCGGGAACTGGCAGAAGCGCTGGGTGAATTCGCGGAAGTAGACCTGTCGCGACGCTTCCGACCCCAGGACCAAACGCTGCCGCTGCCGCCCGAGGCCGACATTCAGGTGGCCCTTGAATCCATGCGCAAAACGCGGCGCGAGGACCAGTTGGATTGCGGCGCCTGCGGTTACCCGACCTGCCGCGAGAAGGCGATTGCGGTGTGCCAAGGACTGGCGGAACCGGCTATGTGTCTGCCGTACTTGGTGGACGAACTGGAGCAGACGTGCGTGAACCTGCGGTCTTCGCACCAGGAACTGGAATCGGCCCAGAAGGCGCTGCTGAAAACTGAACGGTTGGCGTCGATGGGCCAGTTGTCGGCGGGCGTGGCGCACGAACTGAACAACCCACTGGGCACGATCCTGCTTTACTCACACATGGTGATGAAAGAACTGGCCGAGGCACGACAGCGCGAGGATCTGCAACTAATCGTCAACGAAGCGATGCGCTGCAAGGACATCGTGCGCGGCCTGCTGGACTTCGCACGCAAGTCGCGGGTTACCAAGGCGCCGGCACAACTAGACGACGTCCTGGACGATGTCGTCGGTATCACGCGCGTCCGAGCGGATGAAGCGGGCGTCACGGTCACGGCGTCGGTCGAGGGGCCTCTGCCAATGATGATGATCGACCGATCTCAGATCCGGCAGGCGCTGGTCAACCTGGTGGTCAACGCCATCGACGCGACACCGCCGGGTGGGCAAATTCAGATGCAGGGCGGCCGCGTCAACGGCGATGTGCGAATCGAAGTCCGCGATACAGGTTGCGGGATCCAGCCCGAGAACCTGAAGCGACTATTCACCCCGTTCTTCTCGACGAAGGAATCCGGCAAGGGGACGGGACTGGGCCTGGCGATCACCTATGGGGTGGTCAAAATGCATTCGGGAGACATCACGGTCGACAGCGAAGTGGGCCGTGGCACGACGTTTTTGATCCGGCTGCCGGTCAATCCGCCCGGCGAGGGCGGCGAGGGCGGCGACTACTTGGTCGAGGAACAATTCTTTCGGTGAGGCGAGGCTTTTAATGAACACGGAACGCAAAGTTTTGCTGATCGACGACGATGCCGATCTGGTGGCTGTAAACGAGGCAGTGTTCACGGCCAGGGGATTCGTCGTGGCCAAGGCATACAACGGCCAGACGGGTTTCGAGATGGCGCGTGACGGCCAGCCGGACGCAATCATCTTGGACGTGATGATGTCGACGAACAGCGAAGGGTTCGACTTGGCACGGCGGCTGCGCGGGGACGAAGAGACGCGCGGCATCCCGCTGGTCATGGTCACATCGGTCAACAGCACGGTGCCATTTTCCTTCGAACCTGACGACGTATTTCTGCCGGTAGACCGCTTCCTGGAAAAGCCGGTGCCGCCTGAAACGCTGGTGGCCGAGGTCGAGGGGATCCTGACAAACACTTCCGGATCCGGTTCCTGAATTGCAGTCGACGGCCGGCGACGTGCCCTTGAATGCGTCGCCGGCCGCGACTGCACCCGGGTACCGATTGGAGACAGCCATGGGCGATCCGCAGCGAATCCTAGTGGTCGATGACGAAATGGGCATGCGCGAAGGGTGCCGACGGATCCTGGCTGCCGAGGGTTTCATCGTCGAGACGGCGGAGGATGGTCGCGCCGCGCTGGAACGATTCCAGGCGGCCGGTGGCTTCGACGTGGTGATTTCGGACCTG
>CAZHDQ010000091.1:0-8621 GCA_964531595.1 uncultured Anaeromyxobacteraceae bacterium | reverse complement strand
GCAGCAGCATCCGTTGACAGAAGCCGTGGATTGTCGAAATGGTGATTTCGTCGAGTGATTCCAGGGCGATTTGGACCCGGTTGCGCGCCCGTCGAAGGCCCTCGGGCCCGCCGGCGCGTTCGACCAGGAAGTGCAGGACGCTGTCATCATCTGCGTCGATCTCACCCCCGGCCATAGCGTGCTCGAAGCCGACCCTGGCCTGTCGGAGCCGGCCGCGGATCCGCTCGCGCATGTCCGCCGTTGCTGCCTCGGTGAAGGTCACGACCAGGATTTCCTTCGGCGCCGCCGGCACGTCCCCGTCCCATCGGACGGTCCACTCGGGTTCGACGACCAGGCGCAAAAACACGTTCGTGATGTTGTATGTCTTGCCAGTGCCGGCGCTGGCCTCGATCAGCATGGCCTTTGAGGACAAGTCGCCGGTCGCGTCGAATTCCCGGGGTGCGGTGCTGTCTGGCATCAGGCCACCTCCTGCCCGGCCCGTACCGCAGCCAGTATCGGTTTCCAGACCCGCAGGGCCAGTTGTTCGGGGCGGAAGTCTGCGTCCGTCGACAGCCCCGGCAGTTCGAAATCAGGGTCCCAGGGGACGGCCCCCTGTAGCACGCGTTGGTAGTACAGATCCGCGTCTTCGTTGGGAAATTCGGCGTTCTCGCCGGTTTTCCACTTGCTGGTGGCTTCCTTGCGACCGGCGGCGTCAGGGTCCGTTCCCAGCCGGGCATCGAAAAATTCGCGTGCATAGGCGCCAGATGATTCGGGGAACAGCAGCAGGGGTCGACGCCAGCCGTAGCGGTACAGTCCCGCCAAGTCCGCCAGCACGCCGCGCGCCTGGGTTTGCAGGTCCACGCCCACGCCGCCCCCGACGCCCACGCCGCCCACGACGCTCCCGACGCCCACGCCGCCCCCGACGCCCCCGATGCCCACGCCGCCCCCGACACCCTGGAAGGTCATCGAACTGCCCCAGTCCTTGGTGTTGCTGCGTCCGACCAGCGTCGTCACCCCGGCAAACGGTTCGTTTGACGAACATGCCAGCAAGTGCTTCAGCCACGCGGCAAGGACTTGCCTGGCCCGGATCGTGCCGTACTGCACCAGTACCTGTCCGGCCGCCCACACATCGTCCAGCGTCCCCCGTATCGCCAGGCCGCCGATGTCGATCGACGCCTCGCGTGTGACGTGTTCCCCTTCCAGCAGCGGGGCCGCCCGCTCGAAAATGTCCTGGGCCTCGGTCCGAATATGTTCCAACACCAGTTCGCCAGGCACGCCCAGTGGAACCCGTCCCTGGCGACGTATCCGATCACGGACCGCGTCTGGGTCCTGGCCAGCCAGTAGCGCCCGCAGCACCTCGTCGCCCACTGCCCAGCCCTGCAAACCGTCCAGTTCGACGGGTTCCCGATCCGCGATCTCGGCGGTCTGGTCGTCCAAACGTATCGACAGACGTTGTTGCAGCAGGTACCGGGTCGGATTTTGGAAGAACCGGGCCATCTGGTCCACGCTGACGACTTGGTCGCCGGGGAACAGGTCGGGCAGTTCGGCCGTGAAGAACGCCGGGTTGGGTTTGCGCACTTGGAGCAGTTGCTCCGCGCCTTCCATGGCGCGGCGATCGAACCCGCGGCTGCCATCGTGGCGGAAGTTCTCGATGCTGAAGGCCTGCAAGTGCTGCTTCGTCACCAAGCCGCGGCGCCGATCCTCGAAGTCCTTTCCGGGGAGGGCGAACGTATCCGCCAAAACATCCAACAGTTCGCCCACCGGCACCGACGGCGGCAGGTCGGAATTGTCGCGGATACTGCGGCCGTTGAACGTGACGATCAGGTGGTCCCTGGCTGCCAGGATGGCTTCCAGGAACAGGTGCCGATCGTCGTCGCGAGGGCTGCGGTCGCCGGTGGAAGGGTGCCGGCCCAACAAATCGAATCCCATCCGGCGCTGCTGGCGTGGGAAAACGCCGTCGTCCATACCCAGCAGGCACACCACGCGGAAAGGGATTGTCCGCATCGGGACCATTGCGCAGAAGTTCACGCCGCCGGCCAGCAGGGCCGCAGTCGAGGTCGATGCCCCCATCCTTTCGTCGATTAGGGTGCGCACCGTGTCCAGGTCCAGCACGCGTTCGCAACCGACGGCCCCGGCGTCGTGGACCAGGTCTCGGAACACGTCCAGGGTCTTGCGGATGCGCCAGTATTGTTTTGGCGGCAGGTCCACGAATGCGTCCACGACCCGGCGGACCAACGCCTCCCAGCCCCCAGGGGTTCGGGCCATGCCGCCGGCCTGGAATGCCATGGGGTCGCGGGTGCCCTGGATCTCGACAGTCGCATCGAACAGCGTTTCGCAGAATCGGACGAACCGGCCCAGCGTGCGGGACGAGGTGCCTTCCACGTCGTCGAACGGCAGCACGTCGGCGAACGTCCGCTGTCCGTCGCCGGGCATAGCGAAGCCCAGCAGCAAGCGGTCCAGCCCGAACCGCCAGGTGTTGGCGCGGTCTTGTGGTTGTGCCTGGGCCTTGCGGTGGTGTTCGTCCATGCCCCATCGGAGGCCGCTGGCCGCCACCCATCCGTGTATTGATTCCAGGTCGCCGATCTCCAGCCCGAACTTGATTCGCACCGGTTCCAGGGCCAGCAGGTCCAGCACGTCCGACGCAGGCAACCGGCCGGTGGCTAGGCCGAGGACGCGTGACACGATTTCGGCGGCGACGTTGGTCTGGCGGGCGCTGCGGTCCGCGATTCGGAAGTGGACAGACGGGAAGCCTGCGCCCTGGGAAGCCATCGCGGGATGCGGTTCACCGTCCGAGAACACCGCGTCGATCAGGGGGGCGAACGTGTCGATGTCGGGCGACATCACGACGATATCACGGGCCTGGAGCGTCGGATCGGCCTTGAGCAGCCTCAACAGTTCGTCGCGCAGCACCTCAACTTGCCGCAGGGCGCCGTGGCAGGCGTGGAAGCGGATCGACCCGTCCGATTCAGGCAACGCGATCGGGGCTTCGTCGTTGTCTGCGCTGCCGCCGGGACGTCGGTGCCGCAAATTGAGGATGTCCGATTGCAATGTCCGCAGCATCGTCGGTCGAGTGTCGGGCGCGCCATCGGTGTTGGCGTCGGCGGGTTCTTCGTATTCATCGATGACCGGTTCCGGGCCGTTTTCCACGTCGGCCAGCGCGATATCCTCGGCGTCGGTCAGCAGTCGGTGGAAGTCGCGTCCAAGCCTGCCCAGTGATTTCAGGAGAGGGTGTCCGTAGTGATGCTCGTCTTCGTCGGTTGAATCGATGTGCCTGGCCAGGTTTCGGGCCGCTTCATCGTCGGTCAGCATGTCCCCGAAGTACCGGTGCGATGGGCTGAGTGCATAGATGCGCACGTCGATTCGTCGGGACAGCGCCACAAGAACGCGGACGAACGACGGTGGCAGAGTCGATATCCCAAACAGGCTAAGGCGGGTCGGCAGGTCGTCGATCGCCAGAGTCGGGTCGATCAGGGCTCGGATGGCGTCATCGATCCGGGACGCGGGGTGCGAGCCTGGCATGGCTGCGGCCAGCGTCCGCCACAGACGCGGCTGCCAGTCGGCTTGGCCACCGGGCGCGTCGGGTGCGACTGGTCTGTCGCCGACCGTGATTCCAAGCCCCCGGTCCCATGCGGTGATCCATTCGGGCCGGTAGTTTGCGTAGTCGTCGAACAGGTTCGCCAAGCGTCGGGCCAACAGGTATTCCTTGCGGCGCACGGTACCGTCAACGGACGCTGCCAGGTATTCCTGCACCGCCGGGTCCAACTGGTCGCGCAAGCCCGGCAGCACTTGCAACAGGGCCCAGGTCAAGCGGTCGGGGTTCCAGGTGTCGTCTGCCGGGTCGCCAAGTGCAGGTGCCGTCTGTCCGATCCGGGCCCGTTCGCGCGCGTCGAATGCTGCCAGCGCGCGGGACATAGCCATTCGGAACACCTTGGCCGGAAAGGGGAAGTCGACGTTCGCGCAGATCCCGATTTGCTGCGACAACACCATCGACAGCCATCGGCCCATTCCCGGGCTGTGTACGACGACTGGCTCGGTGGCGATCGGGTCCGACAGCGGATTAGTGCGCAGGTCCTCCGCCAGGCGGTGCACCAGGAGTTCCGAGCGGTTACTGCGGCAGATTTGCAGGCCGGGCACGCGTCCTCCATCCAGGTTCGACTGGGCAGACCGATGTTACTACGGCGCTGCGACAACGGGGGTGTGAACGGCCGATTCCGAATGTCGCACCCCGCTGGTAGGATGGTTTCCGTAGTTCGAGTCGGCGCCCCTTGCGAGACCGGACGGTCATTTCATTCCATGGGGAGGGCACCTTGGCGCGACTGCTTCACACGGGCGACTGGCATCTGGGCCGTATCCTGCACGGGGAACACCTGACCGAGGAACAGCAGATCCTGCTCGATCAACTGGTCGCGATCGTCGAATCGGAACGTCCCGACGCGGTGCTAATCGCCGGGGACATCTACGACCGCGCGGTGCCCCCTCCGGATGCTGTTCGTCTGCTGGACGATGTGCTCACGCGGATTGTCAATGACTTGAAGGTGCCGGTCGTGATGATCGCCGGTAACCACGACAGCCCAGATCGCCTGGGTTTCGGGTCGCGGCTGCTGGAGGCCAAAGGGCTGGTTGTGGCGGGCGCACAGGGTACAAAAACGCCTCGGTTGAGACTTCTCGACGAACACGGCCCGCTCGATATCTATGCCCTGCCGTTCGTCGAACTGGAGCGGGTGCGGTCGCTGTTCCCGGACGCAGATGTCGGTGACCAGGCGGCGGCAACCAGGTGGATGCTGGATCGGATTCGCGATGATGCCGAGGTCGGCGTGCGGCGGGTGCTGGTCGGCCATGCCTTTGTGACTGGGGGCCTGGTGGCCGAATCCGAGCGTCCCCTGTCGGTTGGCGGGGCGGCAACGGTCGACGCGGACCAGTTCGACGGATTCGATTATGTGGCGCTGGGACACCTGCACCGTAGGCAGGCCATCGGTGACCGCATCCGATACTCGGGGTCCCTGTACAAGTACTCGTTTTCGGAAGCAAAGCACACCAAGTCCGTCGACATCGTCACTATTGGCGCGCCCGGCCAGTTGCCTCAGGTCAAGACGGTCGCGTTTTCGCTGCGGCGGGACCTGCGTCGTTTGGACGGCACGATGGACGAACTGCTCGGCGCCCCTGCACAGGAAGGACGCGACGACTACCTGTCGGTGATGCTGCGGGACACAGGGCTTGTTTTCGACGCCATCGGGAAACTGCGGGCCGTGTATCCGAATGTGTTGCACATCGAACGCCCCCAGGCGCAGCTCGGCGATGTGGCTGCCCCGACTCTGGATCGTCGCAAAATGACTCACGGCGAATTGTTCCGCCAGTTCTTCAGCGAGGTGACGGGGACGCAGATGACGGAGGACCAGATCAAGGCGTTGGACTTGGTCCTGGAAGCCGTACGACGCACCGAGCTGGAGGTGGCGAAATGAAGCCGCTGCGAATCGAGATGCACGCTTTTGGACCTTTTGCGGGTGAGGAAATCGTCGATTTCAGGAAACTCGGGGACAGCAACTTCTTCCTGATCCACGGTCCCACGGGTTCCGGGAAAAGTTCCATCTTGGACGCCATGTGTTTTGCCCTGTACGGCGAAACTTCGGGTGACGAGCGCAAGGGTCAGCAGATGCGCAGCCACCATGCCCGCACCGATTGCGAGACCCGTGTGGTTCTGGACTTCGCGGTGGGTGCCAGGACTTACCGTATCGAACGTACGCCGCAGCAGCAGCGCCCCCGACAACGAGGCGACGGACCTCTAGTGACGGTTCAGCCCAAGGCGACCCTTTGGCGCACGGATCAGGTAAGTGACGAGGTTCTGGCGACCAAGGTCAACGAGGCCACCGTGGCGATCGTGAAACTGCTGGGATTCGATGCGGACCAGTTCCGACAGGTTGTGGTGTTGCCCCAGGGGCAGTTTCGGCGCCTGCTGTCGGCGGGGTCCGACGACCGCCAGAAGATCCTGGCTAAGCTGTTCAACACCGAACCCTTCAAGAAAATCGAGCAAGCCTTAAAGGATCAGAAGCGGGCCCTGGAAGTGAAGCTGGAGGCGAACAAAGAGAAGACGAAGGGCTTGCTGGACCGGCTGGGGGTGGACAAGGCGTCGGAGGTTCCGGGGGTACTGGCCGAAGAGGCGCAGGCCCTGGAAATACTGCACAAGGAACAGTTGGAATTGGCCCGCTTGGCGACTGTGGCCCAGGCGTTGCTGGAGGAAGGGCGTGCGGTCGGCACGAAACTGGATGAGCGGAAGGCGTCGCGCGCTCAAGTTGAAGCCGTCGAGGCCGACCGGGAACGGGTCTCCCAGGTTCGCCAGGATTTGCAGGGTGCCCATAAAGCCCAGCAGGTCGAACCGGCGCTGCGTCTGCGCGACGACAAGCAGGTAGCAGTTGCCGATGCGGGACCTAAGGTCAAGGCCGCCAAGGCTCGGGAAGTGAACGCCCGTTCGAGGGCCGATGCAGCGAAAGCGACTTTGGCTAACGAGGAGGCCAGGGGGCCGGAGCGGGACGGGGTGGCATCGGAGGTCTCGCGTCTGGAGGCGATGGTTGGCGATGTAGCGGCGCTCCAGGCGGCAAGGGGTGAACTGGATATCGCTGACAAGGCGCATCAAGGTCACATGAAGGCCTTTGCAGACGCCGAAAAGGCAGTTGCGGATGCCGAACAGGCCCGGGAAGTTGCGGAAGCGGGGCTGGCTCAGGCCTCCGATGCGGTGGCAAGGCTCGATGGCCTGGACGCGCTCAGCCGGGCGGCCAGGAAATCCTGCGAGGAACGCGAAATACTGGCGAAACTGGAGCGTGACCATTCGCAGATTTCGAAAAAACTGGCGGATATTCGGACCGGTATCCAGGGGCTTGTAATCCGGACTCAGCAAGCCGTCGTGGACCTGCAGGTGGCCGAGGCCCAGTGGCGCTCGGGGCAGGCCGCGTTACTGGCCTTGGGGCTGAAAGACGGTAAACCCTGTCCCGTGTGTGGCGCCACTCATCATCCGAATCCGGCTGCGGCTGGGACGGGCGATGGCGAGGCGGTACCGGGTGACGAGGTTTTAGAACAATTGCGCGATGCGCGAGACAAGTCGCTTGCGGCGCTTGAGCAGGCACGGCAACGGGAAACGGAGCACCGGCTACGCTGTGAAACTCTGGAGGCCAAGGTTCAGGAGGTTCGGACAGGGCTGGGTGACGCGTCGAAGGTGCCTATCGAGGGGCTGAAGGCCCAGGCGATTGTGGCCGAGAAGGCTCTGGCCGACGCCCAGCGACTGGCACGATCCGTGGACGATCGGACCCAGGCCGTGACTCGGATGCGCGCTGACTTGGTGTTGCGCCAGGAGCGGCGCAAGTCGACCGACGAAGCTTTGAAAGGAGCGGCCGGGGTCTTGCAAACGGCCAGGGCGCGGGTTGACGAGCGTGGTGCCCGTGTGCCCGAGAACCTGCGCGGTGAAGGGGTTTTGGAAGGCGCCATTGGTGCGGCACGCGGTCGGGTAGGCGCGCTCCAGGACGCCTTGAAGGCGGCGAAAAATGCCCACGACCTGGCGGATCGGGCCCTAACCGAGGCGACCGTGGATCTGGCGGGGACGACCCGGGCGCTTGACGCTGCCACGAAGGCGTTAGCGCAGGCCCAGGCGGCCCTGGACGACGAACGGGTGAAGGCGGGCTTTGGTGACGAGGGCGCCTTGAAGGCGTCGCGGCGGATCCAAGCCGAGATGGATGCGATGGAAGGCGACGTCCGGCGCCACGAACAGGCATTGGCGGACGCTCGGGGGCGACTGGAACGTGCTGAAGTTGCGGCCGGTGATCTGGTTGCTCCGGACCTTACGGTATTAGGGGAAATCGCGCGCGAGGCCAGGCAGCGACAAAAGGACCACGACGAAACGGTGGGCAGGCGCAACGGGCTGTTCGAGACGCGGCGAGGGTATGCCCTGGAATTGGATGAACTGCGTGCTGGCAGCGCGGCCGTCGAACTGCAGTACGGCATAGTCGGCCGCCTGTCGGAGGTCGCAAACGGAACCAATCAGTTGAATCTGACCCTCGAACGGTACGTTTTGGCCGCCTTGCTGGACGAGGTTTTGGTGGCCGCCACGCATCGGTTGAGGGTAATGTCCCAGGGGCGCTATGAACTTAGGCGAGTGTCGTACTTGGAGGACGGGCGGCGTGCGGGTGGGTTGGACCTGGAGGTTTTAGACTCGCACACGGGCATGGCGCGGCCCGTCGCGACGCTGTCTGGCGGCGAGGGATTCATGGCATCGCTGTCGCTGGCACTGGGGCTTGCGGACGTCGTTCAGTCCCAGGCGGGCGGCATCCACTTGGACGCCATCTTTGTGGACGAGGGATTTGGCAGTCTGGATGGCGAGATGCTGGACAACGCAATCCAGACGCTTCGGGATCTGCGGGCTAACGGACGCCTAGTGGGCATCATTTCCCACGTGACGGCGCTTAGGGACGCGATCGATGTGCGCCTGGAGGTCACGGGTGGCCACAGCGGCAGTTCCACGAAGTTCGTGCTGGCGGAGTACATGTAGGGATGTGTCTGCTGAAGTGACCGCATTGGAAGTAGGTCACACGACACGCTAATTCAACCCGGGTTATTCACGCCCGCGTCTGCTGCGACCGCCGACCCTGGCGCCGGCTGCT
>CAZHDQ010000090.1:0-8633 GCA_964531595.1 uncultured Anaeromyxobacteraceae bacterium | reverse complement strand
GCGCATCGGCGACCTCGACATGCCCACCATGCGACGCCAGCACGCGCGCAACGATCGCGAGTCCCAGACCGACGCCGCCGGTGTCGCGGCTGCGGCTATCGTCCAGCCGTGCGAAGGGTTCCAGGACACGGGCGCGCTGGGCTTGGGGCACACCCGGGCCATCGTCGTCGACCGTTATTTCGACACGGTCGCCGACCCGCAGTGCCGTCACGTCCACTCGGCCCCTGGCGTACCGGGCGGCATTCGCCAACAGGTTACGGATCGCACGCCGGAACAGATGAGCCTCGGTAGGCAACACCAGGTCTTCAGGCGCATTTATAGTTATCACCAGGGCAGGCGAGAACTCGCGCACCCGATCCGCCAATGCCTCCAGGGCAGGACGGACCGCGATCAACTCGCGCAGGTTCCCCGCAGAGGATTCAGACCGATTCAGTTCCAGCAGTTCAGTGACCAGGTGATCGACCTCGTTCAAGTCCTCGTCGATCGACCGCAGGCGATCCTCGATCCGGGCCGGGTCCTGCGTCTCGGCCAGCATCTCCAACCCGAACCGGATGCGCGACGTCGGGGTCCGCAACTCGTGACTGACCGCCTGTAACGTAGCGCGTTGTGCCTCCAGCAAATGCTGGTTACGATCTGCCATCTCGTTGAAGCGCCTCGCCAGACTGCCGACTGCATCCGCTGAAGTCACGTCGGCCCGGGCGGACAGGTCGCCTTGCCCGATCCGCACTGTCGCCGCCTCCAACCGCTTCAACCGCCGGACGAACGACGCGGACATCAGAGTCGCGCTGGCCGCCACGACCACGACCACGACCGCCAGCATCAGCATGTAGTCCCAGAATCCGGGACCGAAGACGGCCTTCAGCGGGCCGACCGCGAGCACCTCACCGTTGCCCAGCGGCACGAACAACGTTGCACCCGTGTGTACCCCTTCAACCGAAACCCCTGTCTTACCGCCGGCGTTTAGCTCCCGGTTGCGCTCCGATATCCGCGGTGAGTCCCCTGGCAGGATCGACGCATCGGAGTCCATCTCGGCCGCCAGTGCGGTGACGATCCTGTCGCGATCGTCGCCCGACGCCGTCGCAATCTGGTCGCGAACCCCGTTGAAGATATGCTCAGCCAATGGCGTTGTCTGGCTCTCCATCTTGCGCAAGACGGCCAGATGCACGATCAGGGTGATTGCGCCGAAGCTGACCAGTAGCGCCACGAGGACGACCAGGGAGTAGCGAACGATCAGCCGGTTCATGCCCGTCCTGCCAGCAGGTAGCCGGAGCCGCGGACCGATTTGACTATCTGGGGATGCTTGCCATCGTCACCCAGTTTGCGCCGCAACCTGGCAACCGCGATGTCGATGGAACGATCCAGCCCGTCCCATTCGACGCCGCGCAGATCGACGTAAAGCGTCTCCCGAGTGACCACCTGCCCGGCCCGAGCCGCCAGGTACCAAAGCAAGTCGAATTCGGTTGTCGTCAGTTCTACATCGACCTCGCCCATCGTGACACTGCGGCAGGCGCTGTCGAGCACTAGGTCTCCGACCCGCAGCACCTGCCCCTCGTCGGCGCCAGTCGGCGGGTTTCCGACGCGCCGAAGCAGCGAATTGATACGAGCCAGCAGCAGCCGTGGGCGCACAGGCTTGACCAGATAGTCGTCAGCGCCGACCTCCAGGCCAACAACCTCATCAACCTCGTCTCCCAGGGCCGTCAGCATCAGGATTGGGTTGCGAAATCGAGGTCGGACCTGTCGGCAAACGGACAGCCCGTCCATCCCCGGCAGCATCAGGTCCAGGACGACTAGGTCGGGGTTTTCGTCAACGATCCGCTGGGCCGCCTGGTCGCCACGCGGCTCGATATCGACGTCGAACCCCGCCCCTTCCAAAAACTCGCGCACCAACGCGGCCAGTTTCAGGTCATCCTCGACCAATAGGATGCGTTTCTTTCCCGCGTCCATCACAAACTCCACCGACACGTCGTCGGCTACCTCACCAGATCGCGCACGTCGGTCCCCAGGGCCCGGTGCAGCACTAGGCGCGACACCTGTGCCTGCAGCAACCTGGTCATCCGGTTGACCTCGGCCGCAATCACGGTACGGCGCGCATCGGTGACCTCAAGCGACGAACCCGCACCGGCCTCGAATGCCGTCTGGGCCAAGTCCATGGCCTCGCGCGCCAAATCCGCCTGCCGCTCCGCCAGCACCGCCAAAACCAGCGCAGCCTCGTGGTCGCGCCGAGCCTGCCGAACCTGCTGCCCAGCCGTCTGCCTTTGATCGTCCAGTTTCAGCCGCGCGATCCGAGCGGACGCCTTCGCATCCCGAAGATTTCCGATATTGAAATACTGGAAAATCGGGATGTTCAGATTGAAGACCAGGTTCCAGCGCGCCCGGTCCAGCGACCCTAGGGACGAAGGCTCGGTGAACTGGTACGACCCCTGCCACGCCATATCGAACGTCGGCAGGAACGCCGCCCATGACGTCCCGAACTGGCGATCCGCCAGCACCACCGACGCCAGGCCAGCCGCCAGATCCTGCCGGTGCTTCATCGCCCACGACACCAGTTCGTCGTCGGCGCCCTCGGGCATCGGGAGGTCTGCCGTCGCGACCGGCATCGGCAGGTCGCCACTACCCGTCAGCACGCCCAGCGCATCGCGCGCCGACTCCAGCGACAGCCGCGCGTTCAGCAACTGCTGACGCGCCTCGAACAGGTTCGTTTGGGCCCGGACTACATCGATCCGCAGTCCCGCGCCCGCAGCAAACCGTTTGGCCGCAAAATCCAGGTGGTGGGCCGCCGCCTGCACCTGCGTCTGCTGCATCTCGACCAGCGAGCGGCTCATCATCGCCAGGTAGTAGGCCTGGGCCACGCCGGTCAGCAACTGCTGGCGAACCGACTCGACCGTCAGCGAGACGACGTCGCGCCCCTTGCGCGCCGCGCTGATCGTGTACCAACTTTGCACATTGACCAGCGACATCGCCGCAGTGATCGACCCCGAAACGGTGTCCTGGCGGCGGACGACCGTAGGGTCAGACTCCATCGGCGGCAACACGATCCCGGCCGCCTCCAGGATCGGGCCCAGCCCCTGGGCCATGCTTTCGCCGAAATCCACAATGTCTGCGTGGTCGGCATGCACGACGTTCAGCCCCGCCGTCGCCATCGGGAACACCAGCGCCCAGGCCTGCGCCAGTTTCGCATCGGCTCGGTCCACTTCCAGCCGGGCCGCTTGCAGCGTCAGGTTCCGAGCGTCGGCCGCCACGACCGCGTCCGCCAGCGTGATTTCGGGTCCTGGGAGCGGTGCCAGCGCCAGTTCGGCCGCCAACTCGGGGTCGGTCACCATGAAGGACTCGCCCAACGCCGGGTTTGCCACCGTCAGCGTCGCGGTCAGGACAAGCGCCCCGGCCCCCACGAACCACCATCGCCTCTGGTTCCGCATCTCGCTCTCCTTAAAGACCCGGGCCGATTACGCCGGTTCGTGGGCGGCTGTGGCCACCTCGGGGTTATACATTTCCGTCGATTTCCGATGCTTGCCGGCGACCAGTGTGTACACGGTCGGCACGACGAAAAGCGTCAAGAACGTCGACGAGATCAGGCCGCCGATGACCGCCTTGGCCAGCCCGGCCCACGCCTCGGAACCCTCGCCGATCCCTAGTGCCATCGGCAGCATCCCAAAGATCGTCGTCATCGCGGTCATCAGAACCGGCCGCAGCCGCTGCCGTCCAGCCAGGGCGATCGCTTCCTTCGCGTGGACGCCGGTGTCGCGGATCTGGTTCGCCGCGTCGATCATGATGATCGCGTTGTTGACAACGATGCCCACCAGCATGATCGCCCCGACCAACGCCGGCATGTCTACCTGAGTCCGCGTCAACACGAACATCAATACAACGCCGATGCCCGCCAACGGCACTGAAAACAGCACGATGAACGGCTGGCGCAGCGACTCGAACTGGCTGGCCATGACCATGTAGACCAGGAGGATCGATACCGCCAGGGCCATGAACAGGTACTTCATCGACTTCAAGAAGTCTTCGGCCGTACCGCCGATGGTGTACATGAACGCGTCGGGCCACGGATAGTCCCCGAGCGTCTTCGTTACGCGTTCGATGGTCGCGCCGAAGTCCTTGCTATGCGACTTGCCAGCAGCATCCACGTACGCCGACGCAAGCGTCAGACTGACCGTTGTCACGCGTTCCTGGTCGAGCCGGGTGATGTTGACCGGGGCCAGTTTCATGCCGATATCGGCCACGTTGGAAAGCGGCACCGTCTTCCCGCCAGGCGTCGCCAGCGGCAGTCGGCGCAGTTCGTCCGCGTCCTTGCGGTAATCGCGCCCGTACCGCACCACGACGTCATATTCGTCGCCGCCGTCCGCGTAGCGTGCCGCCGTCCGTCCCATGAACGCCGTCGACACGGCCTGACCAACCGCGGCCGTGGACAGGCCCAGCCGCCCCATCTTCTCGCGGTCGAAACGCACCGTGAGTTGAGGTTTCTGGTCGTCCATCGAGAACGTTGCCTCGGAGATATCGGGCCACGCCTTGAAGCGATCGCGCAGTTCCTTGCCAACCCCGCGAGACGTTTCCAGGTCGTATCCGCGGATCTGGATATCAATGTCGCCGGTTCCGCTGAAACTGAACGCGTTGCCGACCTTGGTAGTCAGGCCGGGGATCTTTGCCAACGCCTTCCGGACGGAATCCTGAATCGTCTTCTTGTCGCGTTCCCGTTCGCCGGGGCTGACCAGTGGCACGCGGATCATCCCCGAATGGACACCCTTCGAAAAGATCGCCGAGAATCCCTCCCCGGTCCCGACGTCGGTCGTGATCATCCGACGCTCGGACGCGGGGATGACCTTTTCGATCGCTTGCACGGCCTCGCCCACGATCCGTTCGGTGCGCTCCAGGTTGCTGTCCACGGACGCCTCGACCGATATGGGCACGAACGAATCGTCCCCCTCCATGATGAACTCGGTCGGAAGCAGCGATGCCAGCCCGACCGTCACCAGTAGCACGGCCGCCAACACCACGAACACGACCCAGCGGTGGACCAGCGTCCAGTCCAGCGCCTGCCCGTATGTTTCCCGGAGCCTCACGAACCGCGTCTGATTACTAGCGCGTGCCAGCAGCCGCGAGGCCTTTTTGGTGCCCAGCAGGCGCGAGGCCGAAAGTGGGATGAACGTCCGAGCGACGGCCAGCGACACCAGTAGTGCAAAGCAGATCGTGACTGCCATATCCTTGAACAGCACGCCCGCGATGCCCGGCACGAACAAGACAGGCACGAATACCGCGACGGTCGTCAGTGTCGACGCCGTGACCGCCATGCCGACGGACTGCGCGCCGCTGATGGCGCCGTCCCAGGCACCGCGGCCTTCTTCGCGCATCCGGAAGATGTTTTCGAGCACCACGATACCGTTGTCGACCAGCATGCCGACGGACAGCGCCAACCCCGCCAGCGACAGCACGTTCAGGGTCATGTGCGCCTGGTCCATGACGGCGAAGGTCGCGATGACCGACAGCGGGATCGCCGTGGCCACTATTAGCGAACTGCGGATGTTGCGCAGGAACAACAAAAGGACCAGGAACGTGATCAACACGCCCAGCAGTGCGGTCGTCGACAAGTTGCCCAGCGACTGACTGATGTAGTCGGCTTGGTTGTAAATGACCTTGAACTCAATGTCGCCGCCCAGATCCTTTTTGACTTGGTCCAGCGCCGCCATCACGCGATCGGCCGCCTGGACCGTGTTCGCACCCGACTGCTTACGGACCATCATCCAGACGGACGGCTGGCCGTCGATTTGCATCACGCGCCGCGATTCCTTGAAGCCATCCTCTATCTGGGCTACGTCCCGCAGGCGGATCATGTCGACACCCGTCGGGCCGACTTTGGATCCGACGACGATTTCGCCGATCTCGGCCACCGACTGGTACTTGCCATCCACCTGGACCGCGAACTCGAGCCGGCCCTGTTCGACGTAACCGCCCGGTTCCTGGCGGTTTTCTGAATAAACCGCGGCAACCAGGCGATTGACGTCCAGGTCGTAGGCCTGCACCCGCAAGGGATCCAGGATCACATTTATCTGCCGCTCCAGACCACCGGACGCCTCGGCCACCGCGATGCCATCCAGCCGCTCCAGCCGCGGCGCGATCTCGTCGTCAGCCAACCGGCGCAGTTCGTCCATCGGGTACGGCCCGGTGACCATCATCATGACGATCGGCTGCATGGACATGTCGAAGGCGAACACGATGGGGTCGTCGGCGTCTGTGGGCAGGAAGCCCTTGATCATGTCCAGGTTGCGGCGGACGTCCGTTTCCGCCTGCTCCATGTCCTGGCCCCAGTCGAACTTGAGCGATATCAGGGACGCACCCTGCTTCGAGCTGGACGTGACCTCCTCGATGCCCTTGACTGAAACAACGGCCCCCTCGATGGGCCGCGATATCAGCGTTTCTACGTCCTGCGGGTTCGCACCGGTGTACCCAGTGATGATGACGACCGCCGGGAACGTGATGTCGGGGTACAGGTCCAGGTCCAGCCGCGACAGGCTGAACAGGCCGAAGCCCAGGATGATCAGGTAGGCCATCCCGAACGTGACGCCTCGCCGGACCGCCAGTTCCGAGATGTTCATTGCGCGGCCTCCTCGAGGATCTGGACTTTCTGCCCTTCCTTAACGCCGTGGTTGCCGCGGGTCACCAGACGCTCCCCTTCCGACAGACCCTCTAAAATCTCCCACCGGGTGCCGTCCCGCTCGCCCAGCCGGACTGTCCGGATCTCGGCCGTTCCGTCTTCACGGACTACCACGGCCTTGCGCAGTATTACGCCGGGCTCGCTGGCCAACCGCGTGTCCAGCAAAAGGGCTTCTTCTGGAGCGACGATTGCATCGGTCTTCCGGTCGGTCACCAGCCGAGCGCGGCCGTACATACCCGGTTTAAGCAGGCGCTCACCCGCATCGTTCTTCGGGTTCTCGACGGTGACTTCGACGGTGTTCGTCCGCGTCTCGGGGTCCAGGTACGGCAGGATGCGCGTAATCCGACCGGAAAAAGTGCGGCCCGGCCACGCGTCCAGGTCGAGCACGACATCCTGGTCGACATGCACGCGCATAACGTCCGCCTCGACCAGTTTCAGCGTGATTTTCAAGGGATCAACGACCAGAAGCCGTGCGAGCGGCATCTGCGGCGAGGCGATGTCGCCTTCCTCCAGCATCTTGTTTGCCAGGACTCCGGCCATCGGCGCCTTGACCACCGCGTTCGAAGCAGTCGCGGCCAGTTGCCCGCGGCCAGCGACCAGGGCCTTGCGTTGTGCCAGCGTCGATTCGTAGGTCGTCTTGACCTGGTCGAACGCCTGCTGGGTCGCAACGCCCTTTTCGAACAGGTCGCGCGCCCGCACCTGCTCGCTTTCCAGATTGCGAATCTGGACGTCTAGCGACGCAAGTTGCGCCCCCAACTGCTCGAGCCCGCGATCCATGCCTTCGCGACGGATCAGCGCGATCACGTCGCCCTTCTCGACAACGTCGCCGTCTTCGAATGGGAACGACAAGATGCGATCCATGATCGTCGAGAACAGCTTGACCTCGACCGACGGCAGCAGTTCGGCCCCGTAGACCAGCACGGTCTCCAGGTCGGCTCGCTCGACGGCCTGCACGCGGACCGGGCGCGCCGGCTCGGATTCCTTCGGCACGGCTTTAGTACACCCTGCGGCGACGAATACGGCTCCCAATCCAAATACAATCCAGGACTTATATTCCATCTTCGGCGACTCCTTGGACATGTCGTGGGCCTGTTTTGCAATGGCCCGTTGGGGCGAACTATGAGGCGTGACGCGTGTGAGGTCAACGGCGGAGCGGTTACGGATTGTTGCGATTTGTATCCGCGACGGGATGCGAAAAAATCAACCGTTCGGCGTTCGTCACGTAGAACTTGCGCTGCACATCGGGCGGCAGGTCGATCGCATCGACCTTCCAGCGGCCCTGGATCGGCGTCGGGTGAGCAATCTGCTTCGCGTCGGTTTCGAAATAGCGCCAGTGGTGCGTGAAGAATGCGACCGCGTCGTCGACTCCAGGCTGCTGGTCGGGCACGTGCCAGACCGAGCCCAGTTGCATCTGGCCGTCAAAATCAACGATGAAGTCCGACCCGAACAGGATGCGGTCCTGGTGCTTGACGAAGAACGCGCGTACCTGGTCTGCCGGATGGCGCCCGAACTCCGGCACTCGGGCGGACGTGTCGACGTAGACGTTCGGGTAGGTCGACAGCAGGTGGTCAACATTGTCCAGGTCCTCGGCATCGTTGCCCATATGAATCAATAGGAAGGTCGTCTTCGGGTGCTTGCGAATCCGGCGTTCCTGGGCCGCCATCAGATCGTCGAAGGACGGGTAATCCTTACCGAAGAAGCTCCAGGATTCCGCGATCTTCAATTCGTCGTAGCGCTCGTTGTCTGGCGTCGGCGCCTTGAAAAACGCCCGCGGGTCGGCGATGTGCCAGGCGAATATCAGCCCCAGACGGCCACACGCCTCGAAGATCGGGTCCAGGCGCGGGTCATCCACGGACAAAAGTTTCCCGTCGGCCGTCCGGACCCCCAGGCCCAACGCCTTGAAGACCTTGACACCGGCGACGCCGTCCGCCTTGGCCCGCTCTAAAAGGGCCGCCTGCACCTGCCCGAACTGCGGGTCGTC
>CAZHDQ010000089.1:0-8657 GCA_964531595.1 uncultured Anaeromyxobacteraceae bacterium | reverse complement strand
AGGAATAGCGCGCCGTAAACCCACGCGAACTCGAATTTGCTGGGTGGCGAGTAGCCGTACTGGGATGGCCCGCGCCGCATCAACGCCATCAGGACCCACGGCACGAACATGCGCATCACGACACACATCGTGGCGAAGTAGAAGAATCCGTACATGCGTTGTAGCGGCCAGTGGGCCGGGACGTACTGTTGTAGGTGCGAATAATAGAAAGAGGAGCGCCCGAAGTAGTACATGGTCGTCAGGATGACCGGGACGCTCAGCAAGACGACAACCGCTTCAACAGGCAGGGCGCGCAACTGGGTGCGAGCGTCGTCCATGCCTTCTCGGATGGCTTGAAGCAGCAGGCACCTCCGGTTGTGCGTTCCCGGGGAACGGTTCCAGGAAACGGCCGGATCCTATCAGAAACTCATCGTGGACAGGTCGTCGGCGATGGTGAACGAGGCGGCGGTTGCAGCGCGGACTTCGTCAAGCGTCACGTCGGGTGCCAGTTCGCGCAGCACCAATCCGTCTGGGGTCACGTCCATCACCGCCATATCGGTGATGATGCGGTGTACGCAGCGCAGGCCAGTCAGGGGCAGGGTGCATTCGGGCAGGATCTTGGGCCGGCCCTTGGCAGTGTGCTCCATCGCTACCACGACGTAGCGGGCGCCGGCTACCAGGTCCATCGCACCGCCCATGCCTTTGACCATCTTGCCAGGGATCATCCAGTTGGCCAAGTCGCCTTGGGCACCGACCTCCATGGCGCCCAGCACCGTCATGTCGACGTGACCGCCGCGGATCATCGCGAACGAATCGGCGCTGGAAAAGAAACTGGCGCCTGGCAGAGCGGTGACCGTTTGCTTACCGGCGTTGATAAGGTTCGGGTCCTCTTCGCCTTCAAAGGGGAACGGACCGACTCCCAGGAGGCCGTTTTCCGAGTGAAAGACTACGTCGATGCCCTCGGGGACGAAGTTTGCCAGCAGTGTGGGTAGGCCGATGCCCAGGTTGACGTAGAATCCGTCACGGATTTCGCGGGCTGCGCGCATCGCGATCTGTTCGCGTGTCAGCATATCTGTCCTCCTATGGCTGCGGGCGCGTGGTCCTGCGCTCGATCGGCTTGATGTACGACGCGCCGGCGACGATGCGCCGGACAAAAATCCCGGGCGTATGCACCGAGTCGGGGGCGATGTCGCCGACGTCCACCAGGTGCTCGACCTCGGCAATCGTCACGCGGCCGCAAGTCGCGACCATCGGGTTGAAGTTGCGAGCCGTGGCCCGGTACACCAGATTGCCCATCTGGTCACCCGTGTGTGCCCAAACTAGTGCAAAGTCAGCAGTCAGTGCCCGCTCCATCAGGTATTCGCGTCCGTCGAACACGCGCGTTTCCCGGCCCTCTGCACGTGGCGTGCCAACGCCGGCAGGTGTGAAAAACGCCGGGATTCCCGCGCCGCCTGCGCGCATTGCTTCGGCAAGCGTGCCTTGGGGCATCAGGTCGACTTCGATTTGCCCACTGATGTACTGCTGTTCAAAGTTCTTGTTCTCGCCGACGTAGCTGGCGATGATCTTTCGCACCTGACCTGCCGCCAGCAGGATGCCCAGCCCCTCGTTGTCGATCCCGCAGTTGTTGCTGATGATCGTCAGGTCCTTTACGCCCTTGCGGTGCAACGCCCGGATTAGGTTCTCGGGGTTGCCGCATAGCCCGAATCCGCCCACGGCGATGGTCGCGCCGTCGGGGATGTCGGCGACAGCCGCATCGGCGCTTTCGAAAACCTTGTTCATAGTGCCTCCGGCCGGTGAATCGGCGATGCTCCCGGCGGATGATGTAACGAAAGGACGGTGCGGGTCAATGACAGGACTCACCACAATCCACAGCCTGAGTCGAGCGCACTCCTCTCGGGATGGTCTTTGCGACGTATACGGGGTGCCAGCAGCCTCGACAAACAGCCCCCCAAATGCTAAAAGACCGCGGCTTTGGTGTCGGTTGGACGATGGATGAACTGCGTTCCCAGGCCCTGGAAGAGGTGGCCGCTGCAACGACGACATCGACGTTGAAGGACGTCGAAGTCCGTTGGCTGGGCAAGAAGGGCCGTTTGACTGCGTTGCTGAAGGAACTCGGCAGCCTATCCCCCGAGGACCGCAAGGCCCGCGGGCAGGCGCTGAACGAACTGAAACGCGACATCACGCAGGCCGTGGCGCAGCGTGCGGTCGATGTCTCGCAAGCCGAGATCGAGGCCCAGGCGGCAGGCGAAGTGCTGGACCCGACGCTACCGGGGCTGCCGGTGGGTGCCGGCCGGTTGCATCCCTTGACGCGCGTCATCGATAGCGTGGAAGACGTGTTCGAGCGCATGGGTTTCCACATCCTGGACTACCCCGAGGCAGAAACCGAATTCTTCAACTTTGACGGCCTGAACATCCCGGCGGATCACCCGGCGCGCGACACGCAGGACACCTTCTATCTGGCGGATGGCAACGTGCTGAGGACTCACACGTCCCCTGGTCAGGTGCGGGCGATGCACGACCTGAAACCGCCGTTTCGTGCGATTTTTCCAGGGCGCGTGTACCGGTGTGAAGCCACCGACGCCTCCCACGAACACACTTTCCACCAGGTCGAGGGCCTGATGGTCGACCGCAATGTGTCGGTCGCCCACATGCTGCATTCGATGATGACGCTGCTGAAAGGCGTGTTCGGCCGGCCGGTCCAGGTGCGACTGCGGCCCGGGTTCTTCCCGTTCGTTGAGCCGGGGTTCGAACTGGACTTGCGGTGCATGGTCTGCGAGGGCGCGGGGTGCCCGGTGTGCAAACGGACCGGTTGGGTTGAACTGCTGCCGTGCGGCTTGGTGCATCCCAACGTCATCCGTCACGGGGGGTTGGACCCCGCCGAATGGGAAGGCTGGGCGTTCGGCCTTGGTTTGTCCCGCCTAGTGATGATGCGTTACCAGATTGATGACATACGCTGGCTGATGTCCGGCGACCTGCGATTCGTGCGGCAATTCTAAGGCGGGTGCGGTGCAGTCGCGCCTTGGCCCGGTGAGGTCCCGATGAAATTTTCGTGGAACTGGCTGAAGGACTACGTCGATCTGGATGGCGTTGCGCCGGATGACGTTGCGGCGCGACTGACGATGACGGTCGCCGAACTTGAAGGCGTCGAGCACCTGGGTGCCGGCCTTGCCGATGTCCTGGTCGCGGCGCTGACAGCGGTGGAGCCCCATCCCGACGCCGACAAGTTGCGCGTGGTTTCGGTGGACTTGGGCGGGCGTATCGTGTCCGGCGTGTCTGGCGCGCCGAATCTGCGGGTGGGCATGAAGGTGCCCGCAGCGCTGCCTGGGACCATGCTGCCTGGCGGCGTGGAAGTGCGGACGACCACGATCCGCGGCGTTGAAAGCGCTGTTGTACTGCTGTCAGAACGCGAAATGGGCCTTTCCGACGACCATTCCGGTGTGATGGAACTGCCCGACAGTGCGTTGCCGGGCGCTTCGCTGACCGGTGTGATGCCTGTTGAGGACTGGGTGTTCGAGGTCGACAACAAGTCGATCACGCACCGCCCCGACCTGTGGGGGCACCTGGGGTTGGCGCGCGAGATCAGCGCTATGACCGGGCGGCCGATGAAGCCGCAGGACGACTTGCTGCCTGAATGCGCCGCGGACCCGCTGACCGTTGCGGTGGACAACGCGGTTGATTGTCCCCGCTACATGGCTGCCTGCTTCGGCGGCATCCAGGTTGCACCCTCGCCGTTTTGGATCCGGCAGCGCCTGCGGGCAGTCGGGTTGCGGCCGATATCGAACATCGTGGACCTGTCCAATTTCATCATGATGGCGCTGGGCGAACCGACGCACACGTTTGACCGCCGTTTCATCGGCGGCGATGCGATTCGCGTGCGGCGCGCGGTCGAAGGCGAGGCGTTTCGGACGTTGGACGGCGCGGACCACCTGCTGACGGCCGAGGATCTGCTGATCGCCGACGCAAAGCACGGTATCGCGCTGGCGGGCGTAATGGGCGGCGAGAACAGCGAAATCCGCGACGACACCAGCGACGTGGTGCTGGAATGCGCGACCTTCCATCCCGGTCGCGTTCGGCGGGCGTCGGTAAGGCACGGTATGCGGACGGATTCGTCGGCCCGCTTCGAAAAGAGCCTGGACCCGGCACTGGCCGATCAGGCGGTGCGGCTGTTCTGGCGGCTGCTCCAAGAGGTTTCACCTGGCGCCCGGCCGACGTCGCGTGTCTACGATGTTGCAGGGTTCAATCGGACGCCGCTGCGGGTGCGGCTGGACCCGGATTTCATTACACGACGCCTGGGCCTGGATGTGCCGGCGGCGCAAACGCGGGCGATCCTGGAAAACTTGGGTTTCGTGATTGCGGTGGGATCGGACGGTATCTTCGACGTAACGGTGCCTTCCTGGCGTGCCACCCGGGACGTGTCGACGCCTGAGGATTTGCTGGAAGAGATTGGCCGGGTGATCGGTTACGACCAAGTGCCGCCGACGCCCCCGATGGCTGCGGTGGATCTGGTCCCTGTTCTGCCACTGCGCGCCGGGATCCGTTCGATCAAGCGCGTGCTTGCCGGCGATTGCGGCCTGGACGAGGTGATGACGTATTCGTTCGACAGCCAAGCGTTGCTGGCCCGTCTGGGACATGTGCCCGCCGACCCTGTGGTTGTTTCGAATCCGATCTCGTCGGATTTTCAGACACTTCGAACCGAACTAGCGCCCAACCTGTTCGCGGCCGTCGAAAAGAATGCCCAGCGGTTCACGGAATTCGGCCTGTTCGAGGTCGGGCGCGTGTTCGCGGGTACTCACGTCGAGGACGGCACGCCGTGGCAACGGTACCGCGTGGGAATAGCGCTGTACCGGCGGGCCGCCAAGGCGGGGCCAGAAGCCGAGGCGATGCTGCGCAGGTTGCGCGGGATGGTCGAGCACCTGATGGACCGACTGGACGTGGCCGCACCGGTGCTTGCGGAAGGCTGGGAGGGCGTGTCCTTGCCCTGGCTTTCGCCCCGGGCGACCCTGTCAGTGACGGCCTCTGGTCGCCGGTTGGGCTGGGTGACGCGTGTCCATCCGGCGACGCTTCGGGCGCTGGACGTGCCAGGCGTCGCGGTGATGGCGGAACTGGATGTTCAGGAAATGGTCGGTGCCCCGGTTTGCGTTCGCCGATATGAACCCGTGCCCCGCTTTCCGTCCAGCACGATCGACCTGTCGCTGGTGGCGGGCGAGGAAGTTCGCGCCGAGTCGTTGTTCCAGGCGATTCGAACCCATGGTGGCGATCACCTGGCGGACGTCGACCTGTTTGCTATCTACCGTGGTACGCCCATCCCTGAAGGACAGCGCAGCCTGAGTTTTCGGATGACGTTCCAGGCGATCGACCGGACACTATCGGACGCCGAGGTCAAGGAGGCGGTGGCGCGGGTAACGGCCGCGGCGCGTGCCATCGGGGCCGCGGTGTGGGGCGAGCAGGCATCGACGGGACAGTAGTGCTAGGGGTCGGCATGGTGCTTCCCCAGGAGGTTCTGGCTTGCGGTCCCGGTCGGCAGACATCCTGTTCGTCAGCAAGCCGCTTTGCCCCCCGTGGGACGATTCCGGCAAGTTGCTGCCCTACCTGATCGCGCGCCACCTGGACCCCGATGTCTGCTGTGTCGAGGTGCCAGTGCCCAAGGGACGGCCGCTGGACCTGCCCGGCGTGCTGTCGTGGCCGGTGTACGCAGCCGATTCGTCGTTCGCGGTGCCGCGCGCCGACAAGATCCGGTTGCTGTGGGGCCTGCTGGCGCGTCGCCTGCCCGCCGTCGTGCACTTCTTCTTCTCGCCCAATGCCGCGACATCGGCCGCTGCCCGCATCGTGCGGGCCTGCCATCCGCGGACACGGTTCGTCCAGACCGTGATGAGCCTGCCCGTCGACGACCGGGCGCTGGCCGACGGCCTCTTCGCAGATGTCGTCGTTGCATGGTCTGCGAACGCGGCCCAGCGCATCCGGCGTGCTACGGCGGGTCGTGCCAGGCCGCCCCGCGTGGTCCACGTGCCGCCAGGGATCGTCGTGCAAGACCCGATGACGCAGGGCGAACGAATCGCAGCCCGTGGCCGGTTCGGCCTGTCCGCTACCAGCCCCGCCGTCTTGTACGCGGGCGATCTGGAATTTTCGACTGCCGCACGCACGCTGGCAAAAGCCATTCCAGCCGTCCTTGCCCAGATGGACGCCACGTTCGTGTTCGCCTGCCGACCCAAGACCCCGGCCGCTGCCGCAGTACTGGCGGCTATCCGGGAGTTGTTGGCGGACGACGAGGCCGCTGGGCGCGTGAACTTCCTGGGGAACGTGCCGGATTTTGCCGATCTGTTGCGCTGTGTCGATGTCCAGGTGTTGCCTGCCGAGACCACGTACGCAAAAACGGACCTGCCTCTGGTCGTGTTGGAAGGACTGGTGGCCGGGGTGCCGGCCATCGTGGGACAGGGCACGCCGATGGACGAATTGGTGGATGCAGGGGCGGCGCAGGGTGTGCCTCCGTCTGATCCAGGCGCGCTGGCAGCGGCGATCACACGCATGCTGGACGTGAATACGCTGGCCCGGCGGTCGAGTGAAGGCCGCGCCTTCGCATTGTCGCGCCACACGGCGCAGGCGATGGCTTCGGCCCATATGGCGATTTATAGGGAGTTGCTTCAACGTGACTGACACGACAACGCAGGGCGCGCCCGACCGACTGGACAACCGATCCTACTATGACGTGATGGCGGGCGATTACGAGCGCGAACGCCACCACGCATACCACGCGTTCCTGGACGAATCCGAGGTCGCTGCAGTGGCCGACCTGGTCCGTGGGCGCGACGTGCTCGAAGTCGGATGCGGCACCGGCCTGATCCTGCAAAGGCTTGCGCGGTTGGCCCACACCGCCCGGGGCGTCGACCTGTCCGAAGGCATGCTGGCCCATGCACGAACCCGCGGGCTCGACGTCACCCAGGCCGATGCGACGCACCTACCGTTCCCGGACGCGTCGTTCGACATCGCGGTCAGTTTCAAGGTGATGGCACACGTCGAGGACGTTCGGACCGCCTTGGCGGAAATGGCCCGCGTGGTCCGCCCCGGCGGCTATGTAGCGGTCGAGTTCTACAACCGCCGCAGCATCCGGTCGGTGATCAAGGCCCTCAAGCGACCTGACCCGATTGGTGGCGGCGTCCATGACACAGCCGTTTACACCCGTTACGACACGCCGGCCGAAGCAATCGGCCACTTGCCAAAGGAAATGAAGGTCGAACGCGTTGTGGGCATCCGCACGATCGTGTTGTTCGCGGCGGTCATGCGGTTGCCGGTCCTGGGACGCATGCTAGGCTTCAAGGACCGCTTGATCGGCCGGACGCCACTGGGTCGACTGGGCGGCTTCCTGGTCGTGGTGGCGCGCAAGCCCCCGTGCAACAAGGCCCCGCTATGAACGAAACCTTCGATCCCATCCCGATCCTGTCCCGTGAACTGAACTTGCCGCCAAGTGGTGTTGCGGCGGTGCTGCGCCTGTTGGCCGACGGCAATACGGTGCCGTTCATTGCGCGATACCGTAAGGAAGTGACCGGCTCGCTGGACGAAGTCGCGATTCGCGCGGTGGCCGAACGTTCCGGAATCCTGGCTGAACTGGACAAGCGTCGTCGTGCCGTTCTGGAATCGATCGAAGGGCAGGGCAAGCTGACGTCCGACTTACGGGACGCGATTAACGCCTGCGCTACGAAAGCGGAACTGGAGGACCTGTATCTGCCGTACCGGCCGAAGCGGCGGACTCGGGCCACGATGGCGCGAGAGCGTGGTCTGGAGCCCTTGGCCGCAAGGATCCTGGCTCAGTCGGGCGATGGCGATCCGCGGTCCGAAGCCCAAGCGTTCGTGTCGCTGGAACGGGACGTGCCAGACGTGGACGCCGCCTTGGCCGGCGCTAGGGACATCGTGGCAGAAATGATGGCCGATCGGGCCGACGTACGCGCCGTGGTTCGCGAAGCCATGAGGACGCGTGGCGCGGTGACGTCCGCTGCAATCAAGTCCAAGACCAAGGAACCCACCAAGTTCGAGGCGTACTACGATTTCGGCCAGGCGGTCGCGACGATACCTTCACATCGCTACCTTGCCGTCCGGCGCGGCGAGCGCGAGGGCTTTTTGCGGGTGGGCATCTCGCTGGATCTGGCGCCGCTGATGCCGCGAATTCGGGGGATGGCCGGATACCTGCCGCGATCGCCGTGGGCTGGTGAACTGGCGGCGGCGGTGGCGGATGCCTGTGACCGCCTGATCCTGCCCAGCCTGGAAACCGAAATCCACGGCGAACTGACCGCGAGTGCCGACCGCGATGCTGTCGAAATATTTGCGGACAACCTGCGTGAACTGCTGATGGCGGCGCCGCTGGGCGGCCGGGCGGTCCTCGGGGTCGATCCGGGGATTCGCACAGGCTGTAAATGCGCAGCGGTAGATGCGACTGGCCGATTCCTGGGTAACACGACAGTGTACCTGCACGAACCGGCTGCGGCCGAACGGGCTCGGCGGGAATTCGCGGCCTTTCTGGGGAAGCACCGGCCCGAGGCGGTCGCGGTGGGCAATGGGACATTCGGTCGCGAGACGCTTGCCTTTGTGCGTTCGGCGCTGTCGGAAGCAGGCGCCGGGGACGTGATCGCGGCGTCGGTGAACGAGTCCGGTGCCAGCGTTTACAGCGCGTCTGATGTGGCCCGCACCGA
>CAZHDQ010000088.1:0-8686 GCA_964531595.1 uncultured Anaeromyxobacteraceae bacterium | reverse complement strand
CAGGGCGGCCGGGCGGCCCTCGAGGCCGTCGTCTCCGGCGGCGGCCGAGCCGGCTATCACCTTGGACTGACCGAGGTCATCGCCCTGGTCCGGCAGTATGGCGAGAGGGCCATGGGTGTCGTAACGGTCATCGCCGGGACCACTGCCGCGGGGATCCTGGGCCTGTTCGTTTTCGTGCTGTCCGCGTACACATTCCTGGCTGAGGGGGCGCGGATCGCTGCTTGGCTAGAGGATCGCCTACCCATCTCCCCGCTCCATTTTCGCCGGTTCGCCACCGCCTTCAACGACACCGGCCGCGGGTTGGTGGTGGGGCTTGGCCTCACTGGGCTTATCCAGGGCGTAACGGCAACCGTGGCATATTTGGCGTTGGGCATCCCGCAGGCATTCGTCCTGGGTGTCCTTACCGCCATCGCATCCTTCATCCCGGTGGCTGGGACGGCACTGGTCTGGGTCCCGGTAACCCTGGGGTTGGCCCTGACCGGCCAGTGGGAGCGAGCCATCCTCATGGCCATCATCGGGGTGGTGGTTATCGGCGTCATCGACAACCTGCTGCGCCCGCTGCTCTCGCGCTACGGCAGCGTGCCGCTTCCGACCCTGGTCCTGCTGGTGTCCATGTTCGGCGGGCTGGCGATAGTGGGCGGTTGGGGCCTGCTCCTGGGCCCGCTGGTGGTCCGAATGGCAATGGAGGCAGTGGACATCGAGCGCACCGAGCGCCTGGCCCGTGCGGTGCCACCCGACCCGGCGGCCGGATCAAATAAAAGCGGATCTGCGAACAGTTAGTGATTCACAGTGAAGGGACTCATGGCCAAAGGATTCATGCGGCTGCTACGTTTCACAGTGCGCGTCGTTCGCTCGTTTTTGCGAAATCGCGGCGTTCTGCTGGCCGGAGGTGCAGGCTACAACGCGCTGCTTTCCATCGTGCCGTTCCTGACCCTGGTTCTGGCCATGCTGTCGCTTTTCTTCGACGATGCGCTCATCATGGGTGTCCTGAGCCGCGAACTCGGCGCGCTGTTGCCTAGGCAGGCCGACATGCTCCTGGAGGCCGCGCGGACCTTCTTGCAGAACCAAGCCGCCACCCGGGTCGTGAGCTTCGTTGGCCTGATGTTCTTCAGTTCGATTGCCATCCGTATGCTCGAGGAGGCGATGTCCGCGATCTTCGAGACGTCCGCCCCGGAGGCCCGCCGCAAAATGTGGGTTTCGGTGCTGCTTCCGTACCCGTTCATGGCGGTTTTGATATTTGCCCTGTTCGCCCTGACCCTGTTCACGGCCGCCCTCGATGCCCTGGGCACGCGCACGATCTGGATCGCCGGTACAGAACTCTCGCTGGCCCCCGGCGTGAATCTGTTACTGCGCGCGGCGGGCTTTTTTGGCCTGATCGTGCTGTTCACCTTGATTTACCGTGTCCTGCCACCTATGAAGGTCCCGATCCGCAGGGCTTTCCTCGGGGGACTGTGTGCCGCGGTCTTGTGGCAGGGCGTCGGCGCCTTTCTGGTGTACTACCTCGCCAACGTCTCGATGGTGAACGTGATCTACGGCTCGCTGGCTACTGTCATCGTGCTGCTGCTGTTCCTGGAAATCGCCTTCGTGATCCTGCTGTTGGGCGCGCAGGTGATCGCGGAACTGGAGTCGAGCGCCGCAGCCGGTGTGCCCTGGTACGAACAACCGAAGCGGTCGTGAACGCAGCCGGAGTGGCTTTGGTCGTGCGCCGTCTGTCCCGCCCCCTGGCCATGTCCTGGGTCAGCCTGCGCCTCAAGGCCGGAGGTTAGTGAGTCAGATCCTTGAAGCCTTCCTCCAGGGCCTTCCAGTCGTCAGCGGTTGACGCCAGAAAGGTGCCCCAGGGGCCGCCGCCGTCCGACCGGCTGTTGAACTCGTCCAACTTCGCCTGTACGGCCTCCTGGTGGACTCGCAGGGTGTTGATGCGGATGTGGTACGCGTCGTGGGTCTGGGACCCGGCGCGGAGGTAATCTCCTACAAGCCCGTCCAACTGCGTCGTCCAGTCCTTCAATTGTGCTTCCAGCTTAGCGATGTTGGTCGCGCGATGATCGGCATTTTGCTGCTTCGTTCCCATGGCTGCTCTCCTGTGGTCTCGCACGGTGGTACAGCAAGACCCGTGCCGGGACGCCTCAAACGCAAAGTCGCCTCGCGTCCAGAAAACCCGTCGCGGCGGTTTTATGAGTTGGGGTTCATTCTGGTCGGCGTCCGTTCGTTTTGATGGATCGCTTGGTCGGCGTGGCGGCAGAGTCCGTAGAGGGACTCACGGCCAAAGGTGCATCGCCGTGCCCCCATCCGGGCCAAGGGCCTGGAATACGATACGTCCCTGGGGCTGCATAGTGCCGTCGAACGTGGCGCGAACCTTGTCTGGGTGGGGGTGGTCGTCCAGGAAGCGGGCCACGGCGGGGTCAGCCTCGGCAGCGGCGAGGGCGGTGTGCTGAGTCGCGAGCAGGATTGCGAGATTGGCAGCGCAGTTCCCGGGATCGATCGGCCTGCCCGTCGCGGTGTCCAGAGAGACACTGGTGGCGGTCCGGCAACGAATGCCCCGGGCTGAGGGGGGCGCGATCACCTCCAGGTCCAGGAACACGATCGGTCCGTCGCTCCCCTGGAACCCGCGCAGGGTGGCTTGTTCGAAGATGACGTCATTGAGGCCCACGGTGCATGCGTCCGCCCGGAAACGCGCCAGGGCCTCTCCGGCGGAATAGGTCGGTACATACGGCGGTGGGGGCTCGGCAGCGGCTCCACCCGACTCACCAGCGATCAATCCAAGAGTTCCCGCGGCAAAAATCATGGCAATCCTCACGTTCACGAGCCCTGCCTCCTGGCCGTATTCGGTGCCCCTTGTGTGTTACTCCTCATAGGCGATCTCCGAGAAGACATCGTCGAACGTTGCCAATGTCATCAGGAAGACGCCCGTTGCGTACGGATCCTGGCCCGGCACGCCTTCGACCCGGTCCGCGTCCTTGGCCGGCGCTTTAAGTAAGCCCCAGGGGTTTCGGACGGTTAGACTCGTTCCGTCCCAGCCGATGACGCTGTACGCGTGGCCCTTGGGCAGGCCGTACTTGTTCGAACTCATGACCGCGGCCGTGACTAGGCGCTTCTTCCCGGCGTCCTTGCCCTTGCCGCGCCCGAATGCGGAGTCCAATTTTTGCTGGGTCGCAGACTGCCGCGTAAGGGACAAGACGTCCATGTCGGTGCCTTTGGTAGTGAAAGCCGAGATGCCGGTGGACAATTGGCCGCCCTCTCCGACCTCTTCCTGGACGTCGGGCGTCTTGACCCGTGACCGGGCCACCGCGTAAGCCTTTTCCATCACGACAAGCCATAGGCCGTCGGATCCGGCGGACGAGTAGCGGGCGATTTCCCCGTCGGTGGGCGGTGAAACGGTAGCGGACCCCAGATTGCCCGGAAAACTGACGGTGTACGAGGCGACGGTCTTGCCCTTGCGGGTTTCCTTGATAATGCGGGTCAGGGCGGCCGGGTCTCGGGCGATGTACGAGCCCAGGGCGGCCAGGAAGTAGCAGTCGCCGATGGCACCCTGGCTTAGCGCGCGCAGGCTGGGCAAACCGTTAGGGAACAGTTCGCGGTTGGCGCCGGCGATGCGTTCTTGGCCAACGCTGCGTGTCCCCTCGACGTATTGGAGATTGCCTTTCAGTTTATCCTTCAGAGCGTTCTTTTCGTAGGCGGCCAGATCGGCCATGGTCAGACCGTCATTTTCGTCCAAGAATTCGTCGTTGCTGAGTTCTTCCAGCAGGTCCAGGTATTTGTGCAGGGCCGCGATGGCCGCCGCGTCATCGCCCTTGTAGGCGGGGTCGGACAAGGCGGCGTTCGCCTCGGGTCGGGACACGAAGCCGTCGCCGTTCTTGTCCAGTTCCTTGAAAATGCCGCGAATCGTCGCGCTGAACCCGGTTGTCGTGGGTTTTGCGGCGGGCTTTGCCGGGGCGGGGTCAGGTTCAGGCTTCCCGGCCGGCTGCAGCAGCGATGCCTGGGCCTCGTAGCCCATTGTGGCGCGGACCTGCCGGCGCAACGCGTCTTTACCGGACGCGGCCGGGGATGCGTCGGTGGCGGGTGTGGCGGCGGTGGTCTTCCCCGCGTCTGTGGGTTCCAGTTTCGGTCGGGCAGAATCAACGATTATAGCAGCCACCACCCGTTTCCCTGCGGACATCGCAATCGTCCAGTAATTCTAGATCGATAGAACGCGGTGTCAAAGCTAATCCGGACGGCGGGCAGTGGTGCCGTCAGCCTGCCTCTTGTGCGACAAAAAACCCGTTGTTACACCAGACATGGTCGCTCTGTCGCAATCCTCATGAGCGTCGATGAACCCGATCGGATCGAATACTACCGGCAAGTACTCTAACTTCTTGCCCGCGGTCATCACCCGTGTCTACGCCAGCCGCCCCAGGGTCGCCGCCACCAGGATGGCCACCCCGGTATTCAGCAGGGCGCTGACCACCGTCCATCGCCAACCGATCTCCCTAATCTGGGTCGTGATCGTCGCGACGCAGGGGATGTAGAACGTCACGAACAGCGTGAACGTCAGGATCTGGGCGTTCGTCATCACAGATGCTACGTCGGCGGTGCCCAGCGCCGAATACAGCAGCACCAGCGACAGTTCCTTGCGCAGGATTCCGAAGAACAGCGTGACCCCTACGACCGCCGGCAGTCCCAGGACGCCCGAGGTCAACGGTGACAGCAGGTTGTTGAGGATGGCGTCGATCCCGGCGAATTGCAGCATGCCCATTACGACCGAAGCCACGATTAGGATTGGCCAGGCCTGGATCAGAAACTCGCGTATCCGGAACCACGTCTTGCGGACCAGCGCGGACATCGGTGGCATCCGGTAGGGCGGGATGTCCATCAGCAGGCCAGGCGCGCGGCCGGGCACTATTGCAGAAAGTATCCGCCCGACGAGGGCCGTCACCAGGATGTTCAGCACGTAAACGCCCAGCGCCCAAAGCGGCCCCAGGTAGCCGGCGACCAACGCCAGGATCACCACGGTTCGCGCCGAACACGCCGTCAAGGGGATCAGCATCGCGGTGATCACGCGGTCGCGGGTCGTTTCAAGGATCCGGGTTCCCATGATGGCTGGGACGTTGCAGCCATAGCCCAGTACCAGCGGGATTACGCTCTTGCCGTGCAGCCCGATTCGGTGCAGCAAACCGTCGATTAAGAAGGCGGCTCGCGGTAGGTACCCGACGTCCTCCATGAATGACATTATCAGTAGCAGCGGGACCAAATAAGGCAAGACGATGCCCGCACCACCCGCTATGCCCTCGACCAAGCCGCGTACCATCGCCCAGATTAGGTTGGTGTCCGCCCGCGGGCCGATCGCGCCCATCAGTGCCTCGAATGGGGTCTCGATTATCCCGGCCAACAGGGAGCCCACGAAGAACGACACGACGAACAAGCCACCCAGGGCCGCCACGACTCCTACCATCCCCCAGAACGGGTGCATCAAGATGTCGTCGAGCCGCTCGGGCCATCTGTCCTTGGTCCGCCGCACCACGCGCGCCACGTCCTCGAACAAGTCCATCGCGGCAGCGTGGCGGTGCGAAGCGAACACGCTCTCCTCGGGCCAGTCGTGCAGTTCGGCCAAAAATTGGCGTTGCTCGTCAGCCAATGCAAGCGTTTCTGGGTGTGCGCGCCCGATCGCAGCACCGACGGCTTCGTCGTCCTGGAGCAGGCGTACCGCCAGAAAGCGGGCCGGCACACGCATCCTTTCGGCCAGATCCGGCGGCATCGCGTTGATCAATTTTGTCAGGCTCTCTTCGATGTCCCGGTCGTACGTTGGCTGGTTGCCTAGCCGGCGCGAACGCGTCATGTGCAGCGCCTTGAGCGCCACCTGGACCACCCCGTGGCCGCGAGTCGCCACCGTAGGGACGACCGGGACGCCCAGCCGGGCCTCTAGGGCCGGCACGTCGATGGTGATGCCCTTGCGCCGCGCGTCGTCCATCATGTTCAGTCCGACGACAAGCGGCAGGCCGGTTTCAATCAGTTCCAGCGTCAATTCAATGCTGCGGGACAGTACCGAAGCGTCCACTACTGCGATAATGGCGTCCACCTGCCCGGACAGTAAAAAATCGCGAGTGACCTGCTCGGCGGCGTCGTAGGGGTGCAGCGAATACGTGCCGGGCAGGTCGATCAGCCGCATGGGCATGCCGGCGATAAGGACGTCGCTTCGTGTGAACGTGACTGAGGTGCCGGGGAAGTTTCCTGTGTTGGCCTTGAAGCCTGCCAATGCGTTGAACAGCGTACTCTTGCCGCAGTTGGGTTGACCGATCAAGGCGACAAGAGGACCCTCGCCTTCCAGGCCTTGGGGGACCCGGGCTTCATTCATCGGTAGGTTCCACCACCAAACCGGCCGCCATCCCGCGGCCCAATGCGACCCTGACGCCAGAGGCCGGAACTTCGACCAGCAATGGTCCGTCGAATGGCGCCGCACGGACGACGATCACCTCGTCGCCGACGTGGATGCCCAGGCCGGCCAGGTTGGCTTCGTGCCGGCGGCCCCGGCTACGGCTGACGATCCGGACTCGGGTCCCTGTTGACGCCTGCGCCAAGGTCATCTTGTCACCTCTACATCGTTCGCCGTCGCCCGAACGGATGATAACGATTTTCATCGGGGAGTCAACGGGACCGGTTGCCTAAGTCCAGCCGTGGCGTGTTTTAGTCGTCGATACGTTCGATGCGCGCACCCAGCAGCCGCAGCTTTTCGTCGATCCGCTCGTACCCGCGGTCGATCTGGCGTATGTTCCGGATCTCGGACCGCCCCGTAGCGGCCAGACTGGCGATCACCAGTGCCATGCCCGCGCGGACGTCGGGGCTTTCCAGTGTGGTGCCGTATAGCCGCGACGGGCCCACGACGACAACGCGGTGCGGGTCGCACAAGATGATCGACGCACCCATCGCAATCAGGGAATCGACAAAGAACATCCGCCCCTCGAACATCTTTTCGAAGAACAGGATCGGTCCAACCGACTGGGTCGCCGTGACGATCGCAATGCTCATCAGATCCGTCGGGAACTGTGGCCAGGGGGCGTCGTCGATCTGGGGGATCGCGCCGTGCAGGTCTGCCCGGACCCGCAATTGTTGGCGCCCAGGCACGAAGCAGCGGTTTCCGGAAAAGGACATCTCGACGCCCAACCGTTCGAACACGTGCCGGATTTTGCGTAATTCACAGGGGTTCGCGTCGTGAATCGTCACTCCGTCGCCAATCGTTGCGGCCAGCCCGATGAACGAGCCGACCTCCAAATAATCCGGCCCGATCGTATGCGTCGTACCAGACAGCCGATCGACGCCGTCGATCGTTAGCGTGTTCGTGCCGACGCCTTGGATCCGTGCGCCCATCGAGTTCAGCATTCGGCACAACCCTCGGACGTGGGGCTCGCAGGCTGCGTTTTCGATCACTGTGGTCCCAGGCGCCAGCGCCGCCGCCATTACTGCGTTCTCGGTCGCGGTTACGCTGGCCTCGTCCAGGAACATCTCGCAACCGGCCAGATTGGTGGCTTTCAGCCGGTACGAATCGCCGACATCCAGCGTCGCTCCCAGCGCGGTCAATGCGTCGAAATGCGTGTCCAGGCGGCGCCGGCCGATCACGTCCCCACCGGGCGGTGGCAGGGTGACCTCGCGGCATCGCGCAATCATCGGTCCGGCGAACAGAACCGAGGCCCGCACACTGCGGCACAGGTTCCGGTCCAGTTCCGTCTTGCGGATCTCATGTGCGCGGACCTTCAGTCGCCCAGGACCGACCCACGCCACGTCGGCGCCCAGGTCCGTCAGGATCTGGCACATGGCCTCGACGTCTTGAATCCGCGGCACGTTTTCAAGCACGACCTCGGCGTCGGTCAGCAGGCAGGCGGCCAGGGTCGGCAACGCCTCGTTCTTGTTCCCCGAGGGGCGGATCTCGCCCTCAAGCCGGTAGCCGCCGTCGATCAGGAACCTGCCCATGCGCCCCCCTCCTGGGTGAACGTGCCACGATCGGCGAAAAAGACCATCGCTGACCGCAGCACGCCGGCGTCCGCGACCGCGCTGGTCACGAACGACTGTCCTTCGTATTCGCCCAGGCAGGCCACGACTCGCGTCTGCCGGTCCGCGTCCAGGTCCGCCAAAGCATCGTCCAGCACCAGCACGGGCAGTTCGTTTCGCTCGGCCCGGTACTCCAGCGCCTCGGCCACCTTCCACGCAAGCATCAAGACCTTCTTTTGGCCACGGCTGGCGTGTCCACGGGCAGGCAGGCCGAGCAAGCCCACGTCGATGTCGTCGGCCTGGGGACCAGACGTAGTATAGCCCAGGGCCATGTCGGCTGGTCGCCGCTCGGCCAGACGCGCGCGCAGCCTGTCGGCCGCTGTCGCTGGGTCCGCGTCTGCCGGGAACCACTTCGATGCGTATTGAATCCGGACCGCCAGGTCGGCACCCGCCATTGCCGCCAGCGTTTCCGGCAGCCTGGTTGCCAGCCGTTGCAAAGCCTCCAACCGCACGGCCAGCAGTTCGGCAGCCGCCGTCGCCAGCGCTTCCTCGCATGCGTCCAGGGCCTGGGCATCGAACGCGCCAGGTTCGGCGCGCAGCATGCCGTTGCGTTCCCTAAGCAGCCGGTCGAATCGCGTCCCCACGGCGCCCAGCGCAGGCCGCCGCATCACGGCGAAGCGGTCCAGCAGCACGCGGCGCCCCTCGGGGCCGCCCTCCTACACCGCGGGGTCGT
>CAZHDQ010000087.1:0-8843 GCA_964531595.1 uncultured Anaeromyxobacteraceae bacterium | reverse complement strand
CGCGAGACGCTGGTGGTTGTCGCCGGGAAAACAAGGACAAGAAGGAGGCGTTTCGAGGGTAGAGGCGGGGAGCATAACCCTGACCGCCGACGCGCCGCTAACCGTGGACCTGAACCCGCCCCTGGGCAAACTCCTAACGCTGACCGCCTCCGGGACCACTACGACCCCGTCGGATCCGCAGCCCAAGGCAGCCACGATCATGGCGACCTACACGATGACGGACGACAACGCTACCGTCGAAACGTCAGCGGGCACCGTCCACGGGGCGCGGAAATTCACTGGCGAGTTCGCGGTGGACGGCGAAGGCTGTCTGGAACCCTTCCGCAACATGCCGGTTCAGGCCAAGGTCTGGTACCACACTAATCTGGGCGTGATCCGTGCCGAACTGCCCGAGTGGGGCGCGGACATGGATCTGACTGGCGCGTCCGACTGCGGTGCGGTCGAGGACGGATACCGGATGATCCGCAAGGTCGGACTGGTCGGCCCCGGCGGTGCGTCTTTCGCCCTGAACAGTTACGACTGTTCCGGCACTTTAGACGCGGACAAGATGGTCCACGCCAAGATGCTGCTGGAGGTGCGTTGGGCCGACGACGACAAGGCCCGCACCGACACGCCTCCCGCCGTGATCGAGGAATTCGGCACGATCTGGGGGACCTTCCCGGAGCACCTGGTCGCGAGTCCAGTCAGCCTGTTCCACCCCGAAGACAACGGCCAGGGATTCATGTTCTGGTACGCCTACGTGGACCAAGCGGCCAAGAACGAACCGGGCGACAACGGCATCGCGTACCACATCAATGTGGCACCGGCCGACTACCTGACTAGCAACGTCCGGGTCACGGCCCGAATCCGCTACCACGTCTACGCGCCATAGATTAAAATGAGACCATGATCGCCGCCATCATCGGAGGCACCATCGGTGCCGTTTGCGCAATCGCCTTCCTCACCTTTGTGGGATTGGCTGCGTATAAGCTTATGGACCGCCTTATAGACCGCCTGTTTCCTCCGAAAGACCGCACAACGCATATATGAGTCTGTCCAGCGTACCATCCTGGGCAGCGATGAATCCGACACGTCACCGTTATCGTACGCACTCGCCGTTCATGTATCGGCACATTTTATTTCGCTTGCATCCCGTGGATTGCTTGCAGTCGTCTTCCGAACCGACGCGACACACGCCGTCGCTTGCAGAACACTGGCCGCTGCGTTCGCACACGCGGGATCGGCGACAGTCTTCATTAGAACCGACCACGCAATTCCCATCCTGGGCCGTACACTTGCCGATCCGGTTGCATTCCCCCGACTTTTGGCAGTCTGCATCCGAGTCTGCGACGCACTCTTCGTCCAGGGCAGTACACTGCCCGTCCTCCTTGCAGGCCGTCGACCCGGCACAATCCGCGTCGGACGCCGCAACACAGACGCCTGTGTCTTCCGTGCACAGACCGTTGCCCTTGCAACCCAGTGACTGGAGGCAATCGTCTTTCGACCCAGCCACGCATTCCCCGTCCCTGGCCGTGCAGCGCCCCTGTCGCTTGCAGATCCAATCGGACTGTTTGCAGTCGGCGTCCGAACCTGCAATGCAAACGCCGCCGCTACCCGTACACCGGCCGTACTCCGTGCAGTCCATCGCCTGCTTGCAGTCTTGGTCACTCTGATTCGGCCCGGCCAGCGCGCCGCCTGCGAACACAATCAAAAATGAAAACAAGCCTATCGCGCGAAGGGAACCTAGCCCCCTGTGTGGTATCGCCATGTTGCACCTCCGTCGCTACAGGATAACCTTTGTGGGCATGGATCGGCAACCCCCCGGAAGGACACCCCTCGGAAGGTATCAGGCCACCAGCATGGGTAAATTCGACTGCTGTGAGATTCGGCGCCCAGTGGGGCACTTACCCTGTCAAAGTCCTGGACGCAGCTAAAAGGCCACCATAAGCCTGTCAGTATCCTTAGAATGCCTTGACACCGGGATCGGTGCAGGATAGGAAACCGTCCCGTAGCAGCCCCCTACGGGGCCTATTGAATCGGAGGATGACTTGGTGATGCCCACAGGTTACCGGATCCGCTCCGCGTCCTTGGCCCTTACTATTTTGCTTGTCCAGGGCGCATGTGAAGTCGGCCCGGGAACAGGCGTTGGAGGCGACACGTACACTGCGGACCCTGTTGGTGTTGGTGCGCTTCTGCTGGAACAAGCATCACCTGACCAGGATGCTTCCACGGGGTCCGTGTTCACGACTGTCCCGATGTTTCTTCACCGGGCTAACCTGGACGAACTGGGGGACCAGGTGATATCCCCAGCCGTGGGCCTTCCCGGACTCGTCCGACTGCACCACGTGACTGCGAACCTGGATTTGATGACGCGTGTGTTGTCCTTGGAGCCCGGGGAACGAATCGCTATCAATCCGTTCCACGACGTGCAGTGGGTGGCGACTCCTCGGACGCGTGCGACGGACTACGGGGCGGCCCGACTGGTCGAACTGGCGATCGAGGGAAGTCCACTGGCTTTTGCTGCGATTTCTGTTTCGCCTGACGGCATGCTGATGGAAATCGATGACCCCGATCTTCCATTCAAGTACCAGGTCATCAAGAACGCCGCCGCCGGCACATATGAGGCTAGGGAGATCAGCCGACGGGATGAGGATGCTCTTCCTGGATTCCCCGTCATGATTCCTGATGAAGATGAGGACGTTGCCACATCGGAAGCGCCAATGGCGGTGGCGGACGCCAATCCAGCGACTTTCGACGTCATGGTCGTGTACACACCGGCCGCCGCCAGTTGGGCAGCCGACAATGGTGGCATCAGTAACGTGATCTCCCAGGCGATCCAGCGGTTGCAGACGTCGATGACCAACAGCCAGACCCAGGTAGCGATCACGCTGGTTCATTCGTCCGAGGTTGCATACACCGAGACCGGCGATACCTACAAGGACCTGGATCGACTCAACAGCACTTTTGACAAATACTTGAAAGAAGTCCACACCCTGCGGGACACGTACCAGGCAGACTTGGTCGTGCTGCTGGAAAAAGTCGAAGACGTTGGCGGACTCGCCTATCTGCTGGACCGCAAAACAGGCAAGCCGACCCACGCCTTCTCGATCGTGCGCGTTCAACAGGCATCCAGGGCCTACACGCTTGCCCACGAATTGGCCCATACCGTTGGCTGCGATCACCACAAATCGCAGAAAACCGCCCCTGGTAGTGGACTCTACTCATATTCCACAGGTTGGAGATGGGTTGGCAATGATGGCGGGCGTTACTGCAGCGTAATGACCTACGAAAGCGGTGAGTACTTTGCCGATGGCCAGGATCACGTCGCGGTTGGCCACTACTCGAATCCGTCCGTATACCACGAGGGCGTTTCAACCGGACAAGCCTCCAAAGCCGATAACGCACGAGGCATTCGCGACATCAAGCACGTAATTGCGGCCTATCGCCGCGGAATGGTCTTTTGCAGCGGCAAGTCGTGCTCCGTTGGGCCGCGACCGTTACCAAACAGCGCGACTGCCAACAGTCCTTGGGACCCGTGTTCCGGCGGCGCTTTCACCTGGACGGCAAGCGGACAGTTAGAAAACGACAACGACCGTGCCTGCGTCGGTGGCACCGCGAGCGCCGGCAGTTCCGGAGGGTGTTCCGGGGGAGGTATGCTCACAGGTGCTGGACCATGGTCCGGGACTGCAAGTGGCACTGTGATCGTCAGCCTAGCCACCAACCAGTCCGTGCAAAGTGACGGCATCGTTTCGTTGACCGCGACCTGCTGCCAATGTACTTCCGGCGCATGCTGCGATGGATGCATGTACCGGCCCAGTTCCTATTCGTGCGGTACAGCCGTAAGTGCCTGTAGTGGTGCCGGAATCTGTACGGGTGCTTCGGCCGATTGTCCCGACGCCGGTTTTGCCGCTCGGGGAAGCGCATGCGACGATGTCAATGCTTGCACGGAAAACGATCAGTGCGATGGCGTCGGATTTTGCAGCGGCCAGACCGTCACATGTGACGATGCCAACCCATGCACTGATGACTCGTGCGACCCGGCGGTTGGGTGCGTGTTCGCGGGACACACACGGCCATGTGACGACGGCGATGTCTGCACGGTCAGCGATCAGTGCGACGGTGTCGGTGATTGCGCCGGCATCGCCATCGTTTGCGATGATGCCAACCCATGCACCGATGACTCCTGCGACCCGGCGGTGGGGTGCGTTTTCACCAACAACAATGAACGGCCTTGCGAGGACAGTAACCCTTGCAACATTAGCGGTTGCAGTGAAGGCGTTTGCGTCGTCCGGGGCACGGATTCAAACTGTTGCAGCAGTAATGCCGGCTGCAAAAACCCCTACGGCTGGTGCGATTTGGAACAGTTCAAGTGCCGGCAGGCGACATGCGCCGACTTGGAATCCGACCCGGCATACTGCCAGGAACGGGGCTGTGTTGATGGTGCGTGTTGTCCGTTTGGAACGGCAAAGGTCGATGGGACTTGTAAATCTGCGACTGGCGCCGAACCTGGTAACGGCGGCGGTTGCACAACCACCAAGGGAGAAGGGTCTCCCGTGGCCCCGCTTCTCCTGGTGTGCATGTTGTTGGTTATTGGCTCCTGGCGGTTCCCTGGGAAGTTAGATCGACACGATTGCGCTGGCTGAGGGCTTCTGCTCCACCCCGGAGGCACAGGCGTGGCTCCCGAATTAACCTCCAGCAAGAGCGGCAGGAACCCCGACCTCGAATTATCATCCAGCGAAACAACTGGGTCCCACGAATCCCGCCAGGAATTGTTATACATCCACCCGTCCGGCCACCTGAACGACCGCGTAGTACCAACCGGCGCCATCACCAGCGTCAACGCGGTTGGGTTCGGCAAACTGGGCCGCTACGCGTTCGAGGTTTCCGACGACGAGATCCTTCAGGCCCGGGTTATTGCAATCGACCTCCACTGGAACGTGTCGCTACCATTTTTCAGCCGAATGGTAGGCCACGTCCGGCACCTTGCTCCGAAGACTCCCGTCGTCGTTGGCGGAATATCAGCAGGTTATTTCGCAGGTGCGCTGCTCGCCGACGGCCTGGCCGACCACGTCGTAAGCGGGGACTCCGAGCCGTTCTTCGCCACCTTGGTCGACCGCCTGGTCCAAGGGATCGACACGCGCGGCATCCCCAACGTGCTGTCGATAGGGGGGCCACCTGTCCCTGTGTGTGCCCGCATATCGTCGGCCGAATTCAATCGGCTCGACCCCCTGACCATCGACTGGTTTCCAACCCATAACCGCCTTATGCGAGCCCCTGGATGGGCTTTTAACGCGGGCCCAACCATATCGGTGGTCCGAGGCTGCAAGATGAGGTGCCCAGACTGCTACGGCTCCTCAGCACGATTGTTCGGGAAGGGCACGTTGTCGCTGGCCCCGACCCGACTTGAGGCACTGGTCCGGCAGGCACGACAACAGGCGGCCCCTTCGTTGCGCCTTCTGATCGGTAAGCCGCCTGCCGCGTACCTAACCCGACTGTTCCGGCAACTGGCGCGATCTGGCCCACACGTCCAAGAGGACACCGGCCTAAACCTGTGTACCCCGCCAACGGACGAAGATCTCGACCTGCTCACCGAGGCTTTTGAGAGCCACGTCTCGCTGTCGGTTACCCCACCAGACGAGCACGTCCCACATCTGCCGCCAGGGCGCGTGGCATACGAAACCGAGGCGTGGATTCGTGTCGCGCGCCGTTGTGCGAAATCAAACCGATTGAGCCTGGACATGTGGTGCGCAACGGCCGAGGGGACACGACGGTGGAAGCACCTCCTGACCGATGCCGGCGTGCAACGACCCAAGGTCAGCCAGTCCTGCGCTTGGCAGATGACGAGGCCGACCGACGACGACGCCCTGATGATGCGCGAGGCGCTTGACGCGTTCGCCCCTTTTTGGACGTTCTCGGCAGCCCGCCTGCTGATCCCGGGACTGTCTCGCATGCTCGCGCCGTTTCGCCACCTGGACGAGATCGTCGAGGACCCTGCGACTTTAGCGCCACCCCCAGGGCGCTGGAGTCCGTTCTGGGACCGCGCCATCGCGCAGTGGCATCAACACCGCCTCCCGATGATGCCGGGCCTATCGTTCTTGGCCATCCCGGTCACCGGCGCGCTTGAGTTCCGATCGCCGGCGGTCGGTGGTGTCTCGACATCAAGCGCCTTCGCAGAGGCCTTCCCACGCCAGGGGCCGCTACGGCTCACGGGCAACCCTTGGCCCTTGGCAACGCACCACGACCACGCATGTTCTATGCTTACTGGTGCTGGATTCCTCCCGCCAGACACCGATGCCTTACTGATAGCCCCAGTTCTCGACGGCAACACGCAGCTTCCCGCGGCGTTCCCGGATGGAACGGCCCCGGATGGCCTAGCGGGCCTGCCGGTTCGTCACGTTGGCCTCGCTAGGTTGGATGTGCGTCTTCAGACGCAGACCGCCAGCGTCTGGCTAAAATCGCCCGACGGTGAGACGCTCTCATGGGGCGGCGCCACGTTCGTACGGTACAGTAAGGGCGGGTAGAGCCTGCCTGCATCTCCGTCGCATCGCGCCTGCAACAGACTAAATTTCTTCGGATTGTTCCCAGCGGGTCAACAGGCGCGCTTGTTAGTTAGGTGGCCCCGTGCCAAACTGCAACCCGCGAACGGGTGCTTGCAGGCAAGTGACTCAATGATCCGGAATTCCCACTCCCCCAGTCTCATCGGCGTACCGTTGACCGATGTGCGCGATGTCGCCAAGCTGGTAGAAGCTGGCGCCGACCTGTTTTATTGCGGCCTGCAGTTGACTCGCCTGCGCGAGGAGTTTGGCGCGTGGGGCCTGGAAAATGGTCGCGACAACCCGAAAGCGAGTGTCGGATCCGTCGCATCCCTGCGAGAGTTGTCACGCGAAGTCCGGGGGCATGGGCGGCCGCTGATGCTGGCGATGAACCGCACCTATCCTGAGTCCGCACGCCCACACATCGAGGCCGCGTTGGCCCAGGCGGCGGACGCAGGCGTTGATGGCTTCATCCTGGGCGACTTGGCGGTCGCGGCGTTCCTTCGGGCCAGGTGGCCCAACGTGAAACTGGTCGCCAGCACCTTCCTTGGGTTGCACAACCGGCCCGGTCTGTTGCTGGCGGGTCGGCTCGGTTTCGATCGGGTGGTGCTCCCCCGCGCTATGCGTCTGGACGAGATCGACAAACTGGCGGCCGTGGACTTGCCTGGCTTGGAGGTTTTCGCAGCCCGGGAGCGTTGCCGGTTTGTGAACGCGTACTGCCGGTTAGAACACGCGCTGCCCGATCCCATCGAGCCGGGGCGGCTCCGCTTCCCCAGCAAGCCGTTGTGCGCGACCCCACTGATAGGCTCAGGGGGGAAGCCTTGGCAGATCGAACACGAGGCCGCCGCGATGGAGGCCTGCGGGTTGTGTGCGGTCGGGCGTTTGGCTGGGCGCGTCCAGGTTTTCAAGTTCGTGGGGCGGGGCGGTGATCAACGTAACTTCACCAACTTCATCAGCGCCGCGCGGCGCATCCTGGACCAAGTGGTACCGCCAAGGCCGGAACAGGTGCAGGATATCGCACGTGGGTCGGGGATCAGATGCACACTTGATGCCTGCCATTACCCGGATGTGAGGAATCTGCCGCCAGGCCCGCGCCTGCGACTGGAGAGGCCGGTTACCAACCAGTTTCCGGAGGTTCCCGCGGCACAAGCGGAGTCCCCTGAAGTTCTTGTTGCCCTGCCCGCAACCGAAAAATTGTTGCTGCCGCTCCCGGCCCAGGCTTCAGGGGCCTGGCTAGGCCACGAGACTTGCGTGCACCTGCTTCCGTCGCCGGCGCAACTTCGGGGGTCGCTGTCGCGCGTCGCCTCGGCAGGTCTGCGTCCGGCGTTGGTGCTGCCCCCGCTGTTTGGGAACGCTGACGTTGCGAAGGGGCTAAAACTGGTCGAGGTGCTGGCCAGCGTCGAGGGCCCACGGACGCGAGTCACCGCGAACGACATCGGCACGCTGGTAGCATTGCGTGACCTGCTTGGCCCGGATGCAGAATTGATCATCGGCCGCGTCATGGTGGCGCAGCGGACTGACCCGAGGCTCCGGCGGGGCAACGCCGGCGAAAACCTGACGGGCAAGGCTCACGCGCTCCCTCTGGCTCACCTGGATTCGATTGCGGCGACCTGTGGGGCGCGACGGATCGAGGTCTCTACCCCTGGGGCATGGCCACCGTTCGACGGGAGACTGATCGAGCACGCGACACTGCATGTCGGGCCGGCCTTGAACGCCGTGAGCCGGGCCTGCCATACCCTGGCGAACTTTTACGCAGAAATCCATGGTGTTCGCCCGTTCCTGGTCCCATCCAGGTGCAGCCGCCCATGCGTCGGCCGGGACTTGGAACTCCGGCTTCACGACGGGCCCGAGGTATTCTGGTCGTGTGGCAACGCCCTCTATTCCGAGCCCGGATCACCGGGTCCTATACCGACATGGGTGGACCGCGTCATCCTGCACCCATTCAAGGTCCAGAAAATGGTGACGGCGGATCAGGGGCAGGCGGCAGCGGATGATGCCTCCGCAACTGTAACGAAATTGTCACATTTAGCTGAAAAAAGGGGCCGAAAACAGGTCAATCAAGCGTAATCCAGGACGAAACGCGGACCGACCGCAAGCAGTCTAACCACTTATTTTATCTAGCGTTTTCAGCGCCCCCGGCCAGAGTCGAACTGGCGGCTTGCAAGGATTAGGAATCCTCAGCTCTATCCAACTGAGCTACGGGGGCCAAGGCGACGCATAATCTACCGTTGTGCCCGGTTCAGGTCAAGCAGTGTCGTGACCCCAATTCACCACCAGGGTCGAGCGTTCTCCTCTCGAGATGGTCTTTGCGCCGTATACGGGGTGCCTGCG